>JANMIS010000002.1:0-2061 GCA_031375925.1 Synechococcales cyanobacterium OTE_70_concoct_197_sub | reverse complement strand
CTGAGATTGCGGCTGCGATTCGGGCAGAACGTGAAAGTGATGATGAATCAGAAGTTGATCCAGTAATGTATGCATTGGAAGGCTAAATCGTGACGTTGTATGTTTTAGATACAGACCATGTGTCAATGTGGTTGGAAGATCATCCCGTTATTTTCGAAAGCATTGCACAACACCGTTCGGATTTAGTGATTACGATCGTCACAGTTCAAGAGATTTTCAATGGTTGGATTAGTCGTCTTAACCATCCAGGGCGATCGGGCACGGGTTTGTAAAGCATTTTGTGTCAAGGTCATAATTTAGTCAGGCATTCGCCCTTCAAATTCAATTGCAAAGCGATTGAGTGCGCTTTTCCAGTCACGGATTGGCATGGTCCATTTTTGCGAAATATTCTGTAATGCCAAGAAGATCACTTTCATTGCAGACTCATCGGATGGGAAGGTCCGGTGATTTCGTAGGACTTTTCGCAGGGTCATATTCATAGATTCAATGGCATTGGTAGTGTAGATCGCTTTGCGAATATCCTGTGGGAAGGCAAAGAACGGAATCACCCGTTGCCAGTGATTCAGCCAAGATTTACTGATAGTCGGATATTGTTTGTCCCAGGTTTGAGCAAATTTGAGCAGTTCTTGCTCGGCTTCCGGTTCGGTCATCGCACCATAGACTTTTTTCAAGTCTGTGGCGACCGCTTTTCGGTCTTTATAAGAGACATAAGAGAGTGAATTCCTCACCATATGTACGATACAGAGCTGAACTTGGGTCTTGGGAAACACCGTTTCAATGGCATCGGGAAAACCCGTCAAGCCATCACAGCAGGCGATAAAAATGTCCTCGACGCCCCGATTCTTTAATTCTGTCAGTACTGTTAGCCAGAATTTAGACGACTCATTTTGGGTCATCCAAATCCCCAGCAGTTCCTTTTGACCCGACAGGTTCACCCCGAGCGCCAGATGGACGGCTTTATTCATCACACGCCCTTCGTGGCGAATTTTCAACACTAATGCATCTAAATAGACGATGGGGTAGACCTCATTTAGAGGACGATTTTGCCATGCGATTAAATCCGCTTCCACGGCTTGAGTCACTTGACTGACCAGTCCGGCTGAGACCTCCACACCATAAAGATCCTTGAGCGTTGCTTCGATGTCACGAGTACTCATCCCTCGCCCATACAGGGCGATGATTTTGTCATCAAATCCCGTAAATCGAGTCTGGTGTTTTGGAATCAGTTGCGGTTCAAATTCAGCATGGCGGTCGCGTGGAATCTGAATCTCCAATTCCCCAAATTCCCCTTTAATGGTCTTTTTACTTGTGCCATTTCGTCGATTTTTGCCACCTTGTGGAGTGCTCCCTTTTGATGGGGATTGCTCCACTGAGACGCTTTGGCGATGACCGACCGTCGGTCGTAGAGGCTCGTTCGACTCAAGATGAACCGCCATTTCTGTATTTAGGCATCGCTCCACGATTGCCTTGGTCAGTTGTTTGAGAATTCCATTCTCACCCATTAAATCCTGCGGATTTGTATATTCCTTGAGTAATTCATCTAAAAGTTCTGGATTGATATTCAGCATGATTGATTTTAGGTCTTGGGTTGGCTAGTTCATTAGATCTTATCTTTCAACCTTTGACACAATCTATTTTACAATCCCGATTCCAGCCGTCTTAACGTATTTCTCTGTGAAAGATGTGCCACCTATAAATGTCTCCCCAACCCCATCGTCGAAACCGAAGTAACGATCGCTCATCACAACATAAACCCTCAATCTAGGCAACATCATGATTTGGCAACCCGGACAAAAACTTAGAAATGGCACCTACGAAATCGATCGTGAACTCGGTCGAGGCGGATTTGGGATTACGTATCTCGCAAAGCATCTGATGCTGCAATGCCCAATGGTGATTAAATCGCCTCATACACATTTATCCAGTGACCCGACTTATACGGCCTACGTCGATCGCTTTACCAAGGAAGGGCGTAATCTGAAAGATCTTTCCAAAGCGCAACATCCCAATATTGTGCGGGTGGCGGATTTCTTTGATGAAGGTGCAGTGCCTTGTATGGTG
>JANMIS010000640.1:0-2413 GCA_031375925.1 Synechococcales cyanobacterium OTE_70_concoct_197_sub | reverse complement strand
TTCTCAGATGGATCTCAACTTGAAAGGGGCTTTCTTACACGTTTTGGGGGATTTTTTGGGATCTTTGGGCGTGGTGATGGCGGCGATCGCGGTGGCTGTCATGCATTGGATGTGGGCAGACTGTGCGGTGGGGCTAGTGATCGCCGCATTAATGATTGTGGTAGCGGTGCCGTTGGTGGTTCAGAGTGGACGACGCCTGTGGAACAAGAACTAAAAACAGAAAAATTATTTAGGATTGAATAATCCTCAGCTATCAGTCAGAGAATGAGGATACTTAATCTAACAGTGCCAAAACAGCCTTCGGTAATAGCTTATCTTTAAACCAAATGGTGTTTTCAGGAATGTCCTGCATTTTTACGCCTGCTTTTTCTAGGTTGAGACGTTCGGAAACCGCTAGGATAAGGTCCGATCGATCGGCCTTTCGCACTTGAGCAAACTTTTTCCGCAAATACTCCGGTCGCCAGTATCCCACAATTTCAAATAAGTAGGTTCTACCGTCTGGATGAACGAGCCGAAAATCAGGAATCATAACGCTTCCAGGAATCGCTACTAAGTCTACTTCCCGTTCTAATTTCCATTCAGTATTGGTCTTGTTCCACCGATCGACAAAGCCTTCTTCGAGCATACTATCGTAGGTTTTTCCCGGTGGATAATGGCTGACCAGCCCGCAATCAGATTCTAAAGTAAATCGCGTTTTTCGAATTTCGCCAGAATAGAAATCCTTCATTTGTAAATCTGCCGTCAGCGTCCACTTGGTTACATGCAACAGTGCAGGCAATAGTTTTGCCAATGCTAGACCATAGCGCGTGGATGCGCTAAACAGACTGGTGGGACCATCTATTGTTAGCGTAAAGCCATGATCGGCGTCGCCTTCAATATAGCTCATGAGTTGAAACATTTTGCTATAGCGGAAGAGGAGTTTGTATTGTCCGGGTTCGTTGCGGTGTGCGTCAATGCGAACATCGGTAGCGCGGTAGAAGATGCCTTGGACTTGGGAAAGGTTGTAGCGGTGTAGTAAGGCTTCGGGCGTAGGGGCTTTGAATTCAGTAAGGATTTGGTTATCAGGCAGGTCAGCGTAGAGTCCTTGCTTGATTTGCTCGGGGAGGACTTCCTTGGATAGTTCTTGGGTGAGTTCGTCGGCGACTTTTTGGAGGGTGACGATCGTATTTTGCACACTCGGAATAGTCAGTGCTGAAGCGGCAAAGACCCGATTGCGCAACATCGGCGGGTCTAAGGGCGAAATGGTTTCAAATTCACTAAAGGCACTGGTGAGTAAATGGGCAAGTCCGCGCTTAAATCGATAATCGGTCTCTTCGCCTTCGAGTTCGAGCAAAAGACGATTGAGTTCGGCGCGGGTACTGCCTTGGGTCAACTTAAAAATATTGATGAGTTCAGAAGCAATAGTGATCATTTCCTCATTCAATTCCACCCGTTTAGGAACAACAGTTTCGCCATTGATTCGATGGGTGAGAAGGTCTGTGGGAAGCACGAGAAAGGATCCTGATTGTAGATTTCTAGAAATTCATTACGATCGCAATCGTTTAAGTTCATCTTGGAGTTCGGCCACTTGACGACGCATTTCATCGATCGGATTAGCAGAACTTTGTGGCTCAGGTTTAGGCGGCTCAGCAGGCTTTGTAGTCTCAGGTTTTGTGGTCTCAGGTTTTGCAGGCGCAGACTTTACAGCTTCGGACGGCTTAGAAGCCTCGTCTTCATCGAGAATTTCGATGCGGCGCGGTTCTTTGGCAGTTGTAGGCTTGGGCGCTTGGGCAGATTGAGCGGCTTGAGTCGCTTGCTGAGAGAGGTTTTCAAATTCCTGTTGAGCCGTTTTCATTTTTTCATCGACGTATCGACGGGCTTCTTCTGCCGTCATTTCACCCCGCTCTACCATTTCATCGGCTAGTTTCTGAAGCTGACCGCTCAGCTCTGTCAACTTACCGCCCGCTTTTTCTCCAGCATAAGAGGCCGCCCCAATGCCGATGTACACCGCCTTCTGTACCAAGTCACTCAGTCCCATAGCGCCCTCCAAAAAAGTTGAAATTTATGATTGTTGTGCTTCCTACTCCTAAGATAGCTGCGATTCCAGAGATTTTCAGGGCGGGCCAACCCCTATCTAAAGTCGTAGTTTCCGATCGGCCCAACTAAAATTCACCACAGGACTTGTCACAGCAATCATCTGTGATATATTGAAAGCTGACTCGGACTCATGCGGTCTCAACGCCCAAACTTTGTCAGGACCGGAAGGTAGCAGCAATACGGGATGCTTGTGACAGGCGTGAAATCCGGGTCTTCTGCGTTTTTAGAAGAATTACAAGTTCTACCCTCGACCCGCCACAGAAGTCGATCGTTTGAAGCCTTTGGTTAGGTATTTATCTTCCAGAACATTGCATTGGTCCATCCCTGTGGGATCACC
>JANMIS010001023.1:0-2899 GCA_031375925.1 Synechococcales cyanobacterium OTE_70_concoct_197_sub | reverse complement strand
TTTTCAACAGTTAGAACAAGATTGATGGATAGACTGAGTAGAGCATCGAAAATTTGGCGGCAGTTGCGATCGGCACTTGCGATTGAAACGCTAACGATTTAATGTTTGAACCGCCGCCAATAGATCTTCGCGACTAAAGGGTTTGGTGATGTAGGCGCTAGCGCCTTGTTTCATTCCCCAGAGCCGATCGATATCTTGATTTTTAGAGGTACAGAACACCACTGGAATGTTGGCGGTAGCCGGGTTTTTCCTCAGACTGCGACAGAGTTCAAAGCCGCTCATTCCTGGCATCACCACATCACTGATGATCAAGTTAGGCTGATGAAGCAAAGCCAAGTCTATTGCCGCTTTTGCATCCACACTGGTAATGACGTTGTAGCCGCCTTCCCGCAAATATAGACTCATCAATTCCATTTCAGACGGCGTATCTTCGACCACAAGAATGGTAGCCAATTGAGTTGCAATAGATGACATGACTAGGGGGGGTAGAGGACGGAGGATTTTGAATCAAAGCCATCACGATCCCAATCCAGCGGGAATGGGGGCTAAATCAAGGGATTAAGCTAGGTGTTGGAAAATGATTTTGAGTAAATCTGATTGATTAAACGGTTTGGTCAGGTAACCGGATGACCCGACCAGCTTCGCTTTTGCCCGATCGAGAAATCCCGTATGACCCGTCACCATGATGATCGGGAGATTTTTAAAGGTGGGATGGCGACGCAGCAAGCGGCAGAGTTCGTAGCCGTCGAGATTGGGCATTCCCACATCTAACAAAATCAAGTCTGGTTTGCTCCTTACAACCTGCATCAAAGCTTTAACCGGATCATTGACCATGACCACTGAGAAGGATTTGTCATCCAAAAAACAGCTAATGGCTTGAAGAACTGTGGGGCTGTCATCAATGCAGACAATGGTGTATTGACCTTTCGCTGCATGAGATGCCGGGGGTTTGGGTTCTATGGCGCGACCATTGCTGCGATCGGTGCCACGTTCTGCTACGCTCGCCGCCGATCGGCCCATCAATCCAGACTCCAGCGACGACGATGCCCCGGAAGAAGGCGCTGCTGGGCGATCACGGACGATCGCTGGGGTCGCGAGACGGGACGAAACTCCGGGATTAAAAGACCCCGGAGCCATCGTCGGGGTGGCGGCCTGAGATTGGCGCAGGCGGCTCTGACAATACTCCACTAGACTGCGTAAATCCATCCGACAAAAATCAGGATAGGCTTCGAGATGACTGCGATCGACCACATCATGGGTTCCAGCCTTGACTGCCAAAAAGCCCTCCATCACCTCTTTTACTAATCCATCAATCAAGTTTGCCGCTTGAGATGGGGTGAGATAGTTCTGTTCCACAAGCCAGCAAATCGCCCGATAGTCCGGGTCTGCTGTAAATTGCGATCGGCCCACCTGTTCAAACAACAATCGCACCTGCACGCGCAGCGCACTGACAATCGTGCTGACCTCTCGCCCGATCTGCTGAAGATGCCGATCGAGCCGTTCAAAGGGATCCACTAAGTTAGTCGCGTAGACCAGTTGACCTTGATCTAGGTATAGCGACCATACCGTTGCCTCACTGGTTACTTGCAAACGGCCAGTGGTCTGACGGCTACTCATCTGGGCTAATAAACTCAGGGGATGAATCCGTTGAAAAGGGCGATAGCCGAGGGTGGGCATTGTGTTCATTCCAGGCTTCTCTCAAAGTAAATGCAGCGATTCACATCTTGTTTTCTAGAACTTCTTAAGTCAGAGTCTCCTAGAGCACTCCTAAGAATAGCGTGATAGCGGTACCGGGCTTTGGTATCCGAAGTCACAAATATCAGGTGAAATTAACAAATTAATCTTCAAAACAATTCATTTAAGATCCGACAACGATCGAATGAACTGACTGAGTGATCCTTCAGAACTCACCTTCAGAGGAATCATTAGACACATCGAAAAAGAAGACTGTTCAAAAATATTTTTCCTCAAAAATCCAGAGAAACTCCCCCGAAAGAAGAGCATTGCTGTCTCATTAAGGCTGTCTTCAATCTGTCCGATCGCTCAACTTAATTTAGCCTTAACTAAGCAAGTCAAAGGTTTCAGCTCTTAATTGTTTTAAATTAAAATAAGCTTAGGGGCTACCGCGCATAAAAGCAAGATCAGAGTTTTCTATTCCGTAAGATAAGTTCCGCTAAACAATTTTCTTCTAAAATAATATAAAGGTAGAGTTGCATCGTATCTAAAATGACATTCTTTCGGTTAGATTACGCAGGTTTTATTGAAGAAGAATTGAGTTATTTATCTTGAGACGAAATATTTAATTAACTTATTATTACTGAATTATCTGGGTCTAAAGCAACACCAAGCGTCACCCAACAACTCAGTGGTCTTTCAAGTGCTCAGTATTCTAGAATGAAATCCAGGTTTCTTTTAATACTTTGACTGCGCTGTTTTGGTCAATGATACGCATCTTATCCCTGGCGCTGAGGCGATCGATTTAGCTTTTTCGGCTCAGGCAATGCTGAAGTCTGTTCTAGACTTGTCGCAGTTTTCTAGAATTGAAATTGAGTTGAGATTGATTGAGTTGAGATTGTTAGAGACTCAACACTTTTAACAACTGACGGATCTTGACGCGCTGAGGACGGCGCAGGACTTCGGGAATGACGAGTTCGATGATTAAGGTTAGGTTGCCTTCTGCGCGTTCTACCCGATCGATCGATCGAAGCTGCGCCAGCAAGCTCTGGGGTTCACTGCCATGCCATGGCTGTACTAGCAAGCCGAGAATAGGCAGACTTTCCTGTAACAATGGCACATCTAAAAAAGGATCATCCCGCAGTTCTATGCGCATATCCCGCGATCCCAATTCCACCAAGGTTCCTGCATAGACGCACTCACCCCACACTTCCCAAGACAACTG
>JANMIS010001022.1:0-1771 GCA_031375925.1 Synechococcales cyanobacterium OTE_70_concoct_197_sub | reverse complement strand
TCCCATTTGAAGCCCGATCGGCACCTTCACACTCAACAATGCAGGCGTTGCATTCACCGTGTTGAATTCAATCCCATCGGCAAACTTAATTGCACTGGCCGTTGTTCCCAAAAATGACCCGCCGAGGTTTAATTGAGCATTCGGGCCAAATACAATTCCATTAGGATTCATCAAAAACAGGTTCGCGCTACCTTGTGTTTTGAGGATGCCGTCAATGTTGGAGAGTTGAGATCCCGTCACACGACTAAAGATATTTTGCACATCTACGGCATTGTTGAAGATTGCGGAGCCATTGGTAGGAACTGAGAATTGGCTGAAACTATGGAAAAGATTGCTGCCCGATCGCGTCCCATTGTTAATCTCAAAAGCCGTTCCATTGAGATTAACGATCGTTCCAACGGTGGTATCTGAAACAACCTGGGCGATCACCCGATCGTTTAAAGCGATCACACTCACCAGCACCGCAAGTGATCCCAAACGCATCCATTTCATAATCAGCCCTAGAAGATATAGATAGAGCTAGAGTTCCCCGATCGAATCTTCTGTAACACAGATCGATCGGCCATCACAGACGTTAAAATAGAACCACTTATCTAAGATGGGTAAACTGTATGATCTTCATTAACCCCAAAACTGATTTCGCCTTTAAGAAAATTTTTGGCTCTGAACAGAGTAAGGGAATTTTGATTAGCTTTTTGAATGGCATTTTGTACGCAGGCGATTCCATCATTCAAGACCTGACGATATTGGACCCTTACCAAGCCCCAAAAATCGTCGGCGTCAAAGCTAGCTACTTAGATGTCAAAGCACAACTCAGCAATGGCGATTGGGTGATCATCGAAATGCAAGTCTTAAATGTTGCAGGCTTTGAAAAACGAGTGCTTTATAACGCAACCAAAACCTACTCAACTCAACTCAAAAAAGGGGAGGACTACGAGATTCTCAGCCCTGTGATTGCCTTGACGATTACTGACTTTGAAATGTTTGATGAGATTGATCGGCCCATTTCGCGGTTTATTTTAAAAGAAAAAGAGAGTTCAGTAGAATATCCCATTTCAGATGTAGAACTCGTGTTTGTTGAGTTACCGAAGTTCAAAGTTCTCTTAGATGATCTGAAAACATTGACTGATAAATGGATTTATTTTCTTCAAAATGCGAGAGATTTAAGCGTGGTGCCAGAGACGATGGGAGAAGTTGCTGAAATTCGTCAGGCCTTTGATATTGCGAACCAAGCCGGACTGACACCGGAGGAACTGGACGAATTTGAGCATCAGTGGATGTATTTAGCCGACCAAAAGGGTTCAGCAACTTATGCCAGAAGAAAGGGCAAAGAGGAAGGCAAAGAGGAGGGCAAAAAGGAGATGCAACGATCGATCGCCCAAAAACTCCTCCCAACACTCGACGATACTGCCATTAACCAAATCACCGGACTCACGCTTGAGGAGATTCGATCGTTGCGAAATTCCTAGGTCGATTCGCTCATTCCACAGGTCGCTGCGGATTTAATTGCCATTGGGTTTGGAGCAGTCAATGTAATCACTCCGGCTTCGTCTATTTGAATTGAACTGGCTTCAACGATCGGCTGATTGCTCTGTGCGATCGGATTCACAATGGCAGAAGCTTGTAGTATATTGGAACGTAGATCATTCCAAGGACGATCGGAACCTTTCTTTTCCATGGGATTCTGAGGCATTCCACCCCGTCCGGTTGCAACAAAAGAACTCGTTTTAGCTGCGCCACACCGATCGGCGATTTGGCGACTCGAATCTAT
>JANMIS010001019.1:0-2203 GCA_031375925.1 Synechococcales cyanobacterium OTE_70_concoct_197_sub | reverse complement strand
GACGAGTTTGGCCCGATCGTTGGCCTGGGTCAAAATGCCCTTCTCACAGGCGGCATCGGTGATTTTTAACAGCGCTTTCTGTTGGGCGAGGCTTTGAAGCTGCGGTGCCACGTCAGGACCGAGTCCTAGCGCACCTCGGCTATAGTCGTAGACGCTCGATCGGCCCACATCAATTTTGCTATCCAAGAGCTTTGGCATAGGCAGGCGCACGGTCAAGACATCTCCCTGCGCTTGCACATCAGTCAATGCAATCTTGCTTAAGTCTATGCCCGCCCGAACTTCGCCATGGGCAATGTACAAAAGCTTAGTTGACCCGATCACCACGCCGCCCATGGTGGAATCTTGTTGCGTTGGCACCACGGCTTCCATGGTAAAGAGCGCAGTGGTGAGTTCGCTGGAATCTTGGACCTGCTTCACCACTACCGATCGCACATCCACCTGCGGCGCGGGCTGGGGCTGCGTCGTCCAGCTTGTCACCTGCTTCCAGAGCCAATCGCCCGACTTCCCGATCGTCAACAAAATCAGCAACCCCAACAGAAACGTCCCGCCCGATGTCACGACGCCCAAGAGTTTTAGAAGAAAGCCAAAATTGGCCTGAAGTGACGATTTTGGTTGATTATCCCGATGCGTGGTCATTCGGATGGGTCTTGGGGATCGCATAATAAATACTGGCTAGAGAAAGAGGCGTTGAAGGTTAGAGGCGTGGAAACGATCGTAAATATGTGACGAAAACTAATGCATTGTAACGACTTTCCCAAGCTTTGCACGGCTTTCTATCGCGCTGGACAAATCTGTAAGTAGTTCAAATATACTATAAAAACATACTATAAGTTGGTATGGATCGCCTCTAAAAGTTGATCCAACTGCTGTAGGTGCTTGAGTAGCTGCTGCTGGCGTTGCTCAATGCGATCGGCTTGCCTTGCCGCTTGCCAAAACTGCCAGTCAATTTGCAGTAGCTTGGCTAGGCGAGTCACTTCAGGGTTGAGCGATCGGAGTTGCGTTTCAAGGACGGGACCTGAACTCTGCATTTCGAGCTTTTCGAGTAGGTGATTCAGTTCGGGGATCAAGCATTGGGTCGTCATTGTTTGGAAATCGTTCCAAGCTTGAATCATCAAGACTGATCGCTGAGCCGCAGGAGTTTCGATCGACGATCGAAGCTGAACGAGGTGGTTGCGGCAGTTTTGAACTGATATTTGAGCCTGATTTCTGAATTCATCCATTTAGTGCATCCATCCAGTGCGTCCATCCCTAAAAAAACTGCGTGAACTACGGATAAACCGATCGGCTAACAATCTCAAAAGACCCTATTGATACAATATCTGAATTTCTTTATAGTATCTGCACTCGAATTCAGGCTTAAATAAGATTTTTAATCTAATCAATTCCAGTTTTTAACTCATCTAACCGCGTGGCATGCCATGAATCTACCCATTCGCCCGCTCCCAACACAAAGCCTTGAAGTTCCCGATTGGCTGGGAAGCTGCATGCTCGGTGGAGCCGTCCTAGAGGAAAGCACGATCGCTCCCGAACCGGATTTAAAGCGTGCCAATGACTTGATCTGTCGGGCCTTTGACTTTGCCTACAGCTTGCATGAAGGACAGGTGCGGGCTTCTGGGGAACCCTACATCGCCCATCCGATCGCGGTAGCGGGAATCTTGCGGGATTTGGGGGGAAGCAGTGCGGTGATTGCGGCTGGCTTCTTGCATGATGTAGTGGAAGATACTGACACGACGCTTGAAGAAATCGAAACCCTATTTGGCACCGAAGTGCGAACCTTGGTGGAAGGTGTCACAAAATTGTCAAAGTTCAAGTTTTCTAGCAAAACTGAGCAGCAAGCTGAAAACTTCCGCCGCATGTTTTTGGCTATGGCAAAGGATATTCGCGTCATTGTGGTCAAGCTAGCCGATCGGCTCCACAACATGCGGACCCTAGAACATCTCTCCCCCGAAAAACAAAAACGCATCTCCCGCGAAACCCGCGAAATCTTCGCACCCCTCGCCAACCGTCTCGGCATTGGCAGCATGAAGTGGGAACTGGAAGATCTGGCTTTCAAATACCTAGAATCCGACGCGTATAACTCCATCAAAGCGCTAGTCGCCGAACGTCGGCGCGATCGAGAATCTCAGCTTACCGAAGCCACCGAACTGCTCAAGCCTCGCCTCGCCCAACTCGGCATCAAAATCGAAGAAATCAACGGTCGCCC
>JANMIS010001011.1:0-9645 GCA_031375925.1 Synechococcales cyanobacterium OTE_70_concoct_197_sub | reverse complement strand
CTTCCCTATGGATTATGGCGGCAGGGCTATCGTTAATTATGTTCTCTGGACTATTGCTACCCAAGGGAATGGGCAAAATTAAGAAGAAAGTTAAATTTAGCCAACTCTTTTCTAAAAGCTGCGAAATCAACGTTCTTTCCGCTGCGCGGTTCTTTCTGTTTGGTTCTAGGGATGTTTGGTTTGTGGTGGGTTTGCCCGTCTTTTTGCGGGGACAGTTGGGATGGTCTTTCGCGCAGGTGGGTGGCTTTTTGGCCTGTTGGGTCATTGGTTACGGCATCATTCAATTTTCAGCGCCCGCTTTGCTAAAACGGTTTGGTTCTGGTCAGCCGCCGGGAGCCAAAACAATTCGTTTTTGGACCTTTACGTTGATTGCCGTGCCATTGTCGATCGCAATTGCGCTTCAATTGGGCGTTCCGGCGGACATTGCTATTGTGGCGGGACTCTGTATTTTCGGAGTGGTGTTTGCGTTTAACTCGGCGGTTCATTCTTATTTGGTTTTAGCTTTTACCGATGATGACAAAGTGGCATTGAATGTTGGCTTTTATTACATGGCTAATTCTGGCGGTCGCTTGGCGGGGACAGTGTTGTCGGGTTTGGTTTATCAGTTCTACGGACTGGTGGGCTGTCTGTGGGTATCCGCATTCTTTGTGCTATCAGCCGCATTGGTAACGCTGAAATTACCTGAGCCTCAGACTAATGGGACGATCGCCTGGAAGGCGGGCGATGGCGATTGATTGTGAGTAACATGTGCGACTCAATATCCCTGAACAGCGGCCACCAAAATTCGCATCACCGACTCCAAATCCTCAGGCACCCGATAGCTATTAATTCCTTGTTCTATCAACTTTGATGCCCGATCGAGTCTACCAAATTGCCAACTGAGTCCAGTTGTTACAGCCCCAATCACTTGGGGCTGTTGGTCTAGGTTGGGCGTTTTTTCCCATTGATCGATCGCAGCGAGTTCAGCGACGAGTTGCGTAAACCCACGGGTCAAATCCTCATACTTCGCTTCAATCACGACAAACTGCGTGGCTGGTTTTTTGAATTGAAATAAATAATCTAAATTGCCCTGCAACCAATTCGACACCTTCAACGGATATTCTATTCGTAGTTCTGCATGGGTGTAATGAATTACCTCAGTCATCAAGCGTGAAATAATGATTTCGCGGCGGGCCAATTCAGTGGTTAGAGGGACGTAGGGTAGCACCTCTTCTAATCGATCGTGCAGTTCAACAATTCGATCGAGTTCACCTAAGAATTGAGGCAATTGAAGATTTTTACGTATTAAGCTGTAACCCAACTCAGCCGCTAATTCACTCGCTTCTAACCCCATGTCGAAATAGCGGCTGAAACTATAGTTCTGCTGATGATCAAGTAATGACATGAGGTAGCACAGTAAAGGTTACTTAGCGATCCGCCATTCCATCATATCACTCCAAGAATTGGAATTTGATAACAATTATTTGATGTGCTGACTTTATGAACTGAGTAACTGTGAGCTTCGGGCCACAAAACCCTTGCTGATCAGTTCTTGGACGGTGGAGACATCATCCTGCACCCGGAACTGAGTCCCAAATCGGACAAATTGCTGCCGTTGCCGATCGGACACAATGGCAATCACTGGAACCTTACCACTGCGGTCTTCAGCGTTCTGCGATCGTAAAATATCTCGCAGTTGATTTTGCTTAACAACATCGTTGGCCATTCTCGCATCAAGTTCCACCATGACCATTTTGACGGCTTCAATGGGTTGGGCATCATCAATGATGAATTGCACTTGATCATCGCGCCGATCGACCGTTCCCCAAATCATCAACCGAGCATCTGCTTTCATTAAATAACCCACTTTCACAAATGATTTCGGGAAGACGACGGCTTCGGATTGTCCGGTGAGGTCTTCCATTTGGACAATGCACATTGCATCTCCTTTTTTAGTGGTAACGGGTTTGATGCTGGTGATCATGATGATGGCGCTGACGCTGGTTTTTTCATTGATTTCTTTGAGGCTGGCGAGGTCGATCGGTGCGAGGATTCTGGAACCTTGCTGTAATGCTTTTAGGGGATGGTCTGAAATGTAGAACCCTAGGATTTCTTTTTCGAGGCGCAGTCGCTCGGGTTTGTCGAAGTCTGCGATCGGGGCTGCTTTTGGCGCTGAGTCAAAGGTTTTGGCTGAGGTGCTGGTCAATCCGCCAGAGAGCAAATCTAATAGATTAGTTTGGCCACTATCGCGATCTTTCGCTCGGGACTGTGCCCAGTCTAGAACGAGTTCTAAATCCTTAGTCAATTGCTGACGGTTATCGGTAATGGTATCAAATGCACCGCAATAGATTAAGGCTTCTAAGGCGCGTTTATTCACCATTTTTGAATCGACCCGATCGCACAGATCCGCTAAGGATTTAAAATCACCGCCTGATTCCCGCGCTTTTAAGATTGACTCAACCGGACCTGAACCCACGTTTCGGACTGCGGTTAATCCAAACAAAATATTGTTATCTGATGGTGTGAAGTCTACGTCCGATCGATTGATATCCGGCGGCAATACTTCAATGCCCATGGATAAAGCTGAAGCAATGTAGCGCTGCACCTTTTCCTGGTCGCCGCTATTGGATGACAGCAATGCGGCCATGTATTCCACGGGATAATGTGCCTTCAAATAGGCGGTTTGGTAAGTGACGTAACCGTAGGCCATGGAATGGGATTTGTTAAAGCAGTATTCAGCAAACATGACCATTTGCTCAAACAGGGATAGAGCAACTTGTTCAGATACATTATTTTTCTTGGCACCTTCCACAAAAATGGTTTTGTGTTTTTCCATTTCGTCTTTCTTTTTCTTCCCCATTGCCCGCCGCAAAAGATCCGCTTGGCCTAGACTGTAACCGCCTAAATCCTGGGCAATTCGCATGATCTGCTCTTGATAAACCATAACCCCATAGGTCTCGTTGAGAATGGGTTTTAGCAATTCATGTTCGTACTCAATGCGTTCGCGTCCGTGTTTTCGATTGATGAACTTTGGAATGAGTCCAGCGTCGAGTGGACCGGGACGATACAAGGCCAAAATCGACGAAATATCATCAATTCCTTCAGGTCGCAGGTCTTTGACAATTTGGCGCATTCCCGATGATTCTAATTGAAAAATGCCTTCTAGATTGCCACGACCGAGCAATTTGTAAACGTCGGCATCTTTGAGAGAAAGGTTGTCGAGATCAATGTCTTCCGATCGGTACGTCTTCACCATATCGACAGTTTTTTGAATCATGGTGAGATTTTTCAATCCCAAGAAGTCCATTTTGAGTAGCCCCAATGCTTCAATATCTTCCATGTAATACTGCGTAAACACTGCACCGTCTGCATTTCGCTGTAGGGGCACGATTTCATCCAAAGGCGCGGCTGCAATTACCACTCCCGCTGCATGAATGCCGACGCTTTTGTTCGTCCCTTCAATCCGAATTGCAGTGTCGATCCAATCTCGGTAGGTCATTTCACAACCCGGAACTCGATCGCCGCTGTCATATTTGTCTTTGAATTCTTTAACAGGCGTTTTATCGGAGATCATCGTTGCGAGTTTGGTCGGCTTGCCTCGCATGACGGGGATCATTTTGGTCATTTTGTCGGATTCAGAATAGGGCACGTTTAACACGCGAGCGACATCCTTGATCGCAGCTTTGGAGGCCATGCGGTTATAGGTGACAATCTGTGCGACGCGCTCTTTGCCGTATTTTTCAGTGACGTAATCAATCACCTCCTGACGACGATCGATACAAAAGTCTGTATCAACGTCCGGCATTGATTTCCGTTCTGGGTTTAGAAATCGCTCAAATAGCAATCCATGATGAACCGGATCAATATTGGTAATTTCTAGTGCATAAGCAACCAATGATCCGGCTGCTGATCCACGACCGGGTCCGACTGGGATTCCCCGATCCCTGGCATATTTAATGTAATCCCATACCACTAAGAAGTAAGCATCAAAGCCCATCTTTTGCATCATGGCGAGTTCGTAATCGACCCGATCGCGATACTCAGGTTCGATTTCTTCTTTGCTCGTAACTTTAAAGCGCCGATACATCCCTTCCCAGGTCACTTTCTCGAAGTAAGTGGCCATGGTAAACCCTTCTGGAACCGGGTAATCTGGGATTCTAGGTTCGCCTAAAAGATGATAAGGCTCAATCTTATTAGCGACTTCTAAGGTGTTCGCAATTCCCTGCGTTACGATTTCTTCTGGTAAGTGATCGCGGAACAACCAACTCATTTCCTCGGCTGACTTCAAATATTCGGTTCCGGTATATCGTAAGCGTTTCTCTTCTGAGATTAACTTTTGGGTTTGAATACAAAGCAAAGCATCATGGGCTTCGGTGTCGTAACAGGAGATGAAATGGGAATCGTTCGTGACAACAATTTTAATATCCAATTCTTCCGCAATGCGAACAATTTCAGGATTAACAACGCGCTCTTCAATGAGTCCGTGGTCCTGAATTTCTAAATAATAGTCGTCGCCCCAACGCTCTTTGTACCAAGCGGCGACCCTTCGTGCGACATCAGGACGGTTTTGGATAATAGCTTGGGGAATTTCGCCGCCGAGACAGGCACTGGTGATGATCAGTCCTTCGCGGTATTCTTCGAGATATTCTTTGTTCACACAGGGCCGCCCGAAAATGCCTTTCCCTTGCTGTCCCTTGAGGTTTGAAATAGTAGTAAGCTTAACAAGATTTCGATAGCCGATGTCGTTTTTTGCGAGGATGATTTGGTGGTAGCGGGGGCGGCGTTCTTGTTTTTCAATGTCGCCGTTGATTACGTACATTTCGTTACCGACGATCGGCTTAATCGGCTTCCCCTTGCAAACTTTAATCAGTTCCACGGCTCCATACATGACACCGTGGTCCGTGAGGGCGATCGCGGGCATTTCCAGTTCTAGGGCGCGATCGATCAGTTGAGGCAGTTGGCTGGCACCGTCAAGAAGGCTATAGTCACTGTGGATGTGGAGACCGACAAAAGACATAACATTTCTCCAGGTGGGTGATGAGCGTGATCAAGATTATAATCACTAGATGTAGTAGGTCAAGCAAATGAGGCGATCTATCGGTAGCGCATTTGTCAAGTCCTGATGGCAAACAGAAGTTTACAGTACATTAGCACTATTTGGAGTGGTTTTATGAATCCAACGATCGACCTGATGCGGGCTGTGTTTGAAAATCCTCCGAAGCCGTTTGACCCTGTGAATCAGACGTTGAAGGGGTGGGCAGTGTTTTGTCTGCGCGATCGGGGCTTTAAAGTGGTGACGTTTTCGCCGAAGTGTGACTTTGTGGTGGAGTCGAAGTTGGGGGAGTTTGCGTTTAAGGTGACGCAGGATCCGGATGAGGCGGTGGTGGGAGCAATTGGGTGGGTTGTGATTGGGAGTGAGGGGACGATTGTAGTTGCCCCAGAGGAGTGATTTGGGGCGTGATGGTGAGATCTGCTGTAGACAAGTTTGCTGAGCTTGGGGAAGACGGAGCTTGAATTACTTCGATAAGGTGCAGAATACCAAAATCTGTCTGTTTATGATGTTCTAGAACCGATCGTCAAAATGGTTGTGCTAGCACCTTTCGAGTATCCTAGTTTTTATTGTTAATTATATTCCTTACTATTTATGGCTAATAGCACGATCGAGTTTCTCAATAAAGGCGGACCGATCATGATCCCGATCGCGGCATTGTCGGTCATGACGTTAACTTGTGCTTTAGAGCGCACTTGGTTTTGGTGGCATGCGTTGCAGGGAGAGCGTCGGCTGGTAGATCAAATTTTACAGGCTTCAAAAGATGATCTAGATAAAGCCAAAACTATTGCCCAAAGCGCACAGAGATTACCTATTGGGCGCTTTGTGTTGGCCGCCTTGCAACTAAATCAGCCGACGCCTGAGACTTTTCAGCTAGCGATGGTGGCGGCGGGCGATCGGGAATTTGTTGAAATGCGGAAATGTGACAAACTGCTGGAAACCGTGGTGGCGATCGCGCCATTGTTGGGACTGTTAGGTACAGTGACGGGACTGATTGCGACATTTTTTAATTTGAATATTGGGGGCGTAAGTGGTGCCGGCAGCAGTGGAAATGTGGATCTATCGAAAGCTTCTCTAGGGATTGCAGAAGCTTTGATTACGACAGCGGGCGGGATGATTGTGGCGATTATGGCTCTGATTATCTTTCGGATCTGTATCGGATTACAGGCATCGCAAATGGATTACTTCTCTGAAGTGGGCAGCGAGTTAGAGTTGATCTATCGACAGCGTTGGTATGAACCTCGCGTCGCACAAGAGCAACAGCAAAACCTGAGTCAGGATCTGCTGCAACAAATGGTGACGTTATTGACCGATCGGCTTCCCCAATCAGGTCTAGCGGTCAGCCCTCTGTCGTTTGAGTCCTATTCTCATTTGAGCGCTGAGGATGAGGACGGGCAATAAGCCTACTCCAATAATGGCTAAGGCTGGAAGGGCTGCTTCAGAAAGCCGTTCATCGGAAGCGAGATTAAAAACACGAACAGCTAAGGTGTCATAATTTAGAGGCCGCATAATTAAGGTGACGGGTAACTCTTTCATCACATCGACGAATACTAAAATAGCGGCGCTAATTAATCCACTGCGTATTAAGGGAAGGTGAATTTGGAATAGAATTTTGAACGGATTGAGACCTAAGCTTTGGGCCGCATTATCTAGGTTTGGCTTGATGTTGTTAAGACTGGATTCGACTGCGCCGTACCCTACAGCTAGAAATCGTGACAGATATGCAAATACCAATGCAAAAATCGTGCCACTGAGCAACAGTCCCGTAGAAACATTAAACTGCGATCGCATCCACCCATCTAAGGCATTATCGAAAGCTCCCAAAGGTAGCATGGACCCGATCGCAATCACAGCACCCGGAATGGCATAGCCTAAAGTCGCGCCCTGAATGGCCCAACGGTTCAGCTTTGTAGGTTGAAGTCGTTGACTGTAGGCGAGAATGAGAGAAACTAGAAGGGCGATCGTAGCGGCTGTAGAAGCCAGGACAAAGCTATTGGTGGCATAGCTCCAAAAAGGATCGGTAGCATTGGCGAGAAATTCCCCAGATGTTGCAGTCCCATAATCTCCATCATTGATGTTATTGGTTGTAGGGTTATTACTGACTGTTAGATTACGCTGAATTAGAGATAGAAGAACACCGACCGGAATCCCAAAGCCCAATACAATCGGCAGACCACAAGCGACGATCGCACCCCAGTGATGCCACGATCGAAGTTTGTAGCGTTGTATTTCTTGAAGACGATTGGATTGATAATAGCGCTGCCGATCGCGAGATAGACGCTCAAAAATTACTAACACTGCAATAAAACTCAGCAGTAATAGAGCGAGTTGTAAGGCTGCCGATCGTTCCCCTTGACCCAGCCAAGTCCGAAAGATCCCGACAGTAAAGGTTGGAATTGCGAAAAACTCAACGGTTCCGTAGTCATTAAGTGTTTCCATCAACGCTAGGGATAACCCCGCAACGATCGCAGGCCGAGCCATGGGCAAAGCCACCGTTAGGAAGCCCTGCCAAGGCGTATAACCCAGACTTCGACTGGCTTCTAAGGTGATACTAGATTGATTTAAAAAGGCGGATCGGGCCAACAAATACACGTAGGGATATAAAACCAAAACCAACATTAAAATCGCACCGGGCATCGATCGCACATTCGGAAACCAATAGTCCTGAGCGGTCTTATAAGTAAACCATTGACGTAAGGTGGATTGCACTGGGCCGTAATATTCCAACAGTTCAGTGTAGGTGTAGGCCAAGATATAAGCTGGAGCGGCCAACGGGAGCAGCAATGCCCACTGAAACACCGATCGGCCCCAAAATTGACAACTCGTAACAAGCCAAGCACAAAGCGTCCCCACGATCGTCACGCCAAGCCCAACGCCACCCATGAGAATGAGGGAATTTGCAATATATTCCCCCAACACTGTGGTGATCAAATGCTGCCAAACGGCTCGGGTGTCTGAAAAAATCCCTAAAAAGACCGAGCCAAGGGGCAACATCAAAAGGAGAGCTAATAGTAATGAGGTTACAGTCCAAGGAGAAAGAGATTTCGCGATAGAAGTCGACCGTTCGGCCATAATTTTGCGGACCATAGCATTTATAATAATAGAAATTATATTCAAGCTTATCTTCTCATGTCTGACCCCATCGTTCTTAAGATTAATCAAATTTCTAAACAATTCGATCGCACTTCCGCACCCGTTTTAGACCAAATCACCTTAGACTTACAATCCGGTGAAATTTTAGGTCTCTTAGGGCCTTCGGGCTGTGGGAAAACGACACTTTTACGATTAATTGCAGGTTTTGAAACCTTGGATTCTGGGACGATCGAACTGTCTGGAGAAGTCATTGCTACGGTAAATCAGTCTGTTGTGCCAGAGAAGCGAAACATTGGGATGGTGTTTCAAGATTATGCGCTCTTTCCCCATCTTACGATCGCTAAAAACATCGCCTTCGGACTTCAAAAAACGAGCCGAAAAAGATTCGCACCTGCACAAGTTTCAGCCTTAACACAGGAGTCTATTCAGCGAGTTGGATTATCAGGATTAGAGTCTCGTTACCCGCACGAACTCTCTGGAGGGCAGCAGCAGAGAGTCGCTTTAGCTCGGGCCTTAGCACCGCAACCTGCAATAATTTTGTTAGATGAGCCGTTGAGTAATTTGGATATTCAGGTGCGGTTGCGGTTGCGGCAGGAGATTCGATCGATTCTTAAAAATGCAGGGACTTCGGCGATTTTTGTGACGCATGATCAAGAGGAAGCGCTCTCAATGTGCGATCGGATTGCGGTGATGAATCAAGGACATTTAGAACAAGTGGGAACGCCTGAATCAATTTATCAATCTCCCATTTCTCGCTTTGTGGCTGATTTTGTAACGCAGGCTAATTTTGTTAAGGCAACGTTCCGATCGGGCATTTGGCAAACTGAAATCGGTGAATTCCCAGCGATCGGAAATCTCGACAATTCTAATGAAAAAACTAATGCTGAGTTGATGATTCGCCAGGAAGATGTGAAGCTTGAACTGGATAATCGCAGTTCGATTGTGGTTCGCGATCGGCAGTTTCTAGGGCGAGAATATGGGTATGAACTATTGCTGCCATCGGGTCAAATTATGTTGGCGAAGTTGCCGATCGATGAGAAGTATGGTGTAGGGGAAAAGGTTGTAATTTCAGTTCGGGATGAGAAAGTCAAAATGATTTAATAGTCTGCTGTGGCTTAAACAATCTAACTATTTATTGTGTGTTAGTGAATATCAATAAACAGCTAGACTATTGCACAATCACATTACATAACATTGACTCCAATCTCCGCCAGCAACTCACGAGTAGTAAGCTCTTCGGACACCTTTTGAAGTTGGAGTGCATTAACAAAGTAAAAATATTCCATTTTTCCTTCCTTATTCGCAATCTTAAATCCGATCGAATAGTTATCATCACCCCACTTAATATCTTCTGCTGTGGTTCCAAACGCCTTTTCTAAACTTTTCCGAACAACTTGCTGTGACACGATTCGATAGCAATTTTTGCTACCGAATCGTGTCACAGCAAGTTGTTCGGAAAAGTTTAGAAAAGGCGTTTGGAACCACAGCAGAAGATATTAAGTGGGGTGATGATAACTATTCGA
>JANMIS010001006.1:0-6966 GCA_031375925.1 Synechococcales cyanobacterium OTE_70_concoct_197_sub | reverse complement strand
CTGAGCAATCCGGTCGATCGTCGCAGCACATCCAAACGATGATGGAAGATCTTCGGGTGGGTCGGGATGAGCTTTACCAAGGGCATTGGATGCAGGTGGTGGGGAAAGGGCTGTTTCGGCTACATCCGCTGATTCAGCAGTTTTTGGAACAGAGGATGATGATGGCGGCGGCGCAGCAGCAAATACAGCAGGGATTTGTGGATGTGTTGGTAAAAATTGCAAGGACAAGGCTTGTACGGTTTGGCAGAACCTTGGTATGAGCAGTCTGTCGAAATCACGCGATCGTCGTTGGGCGAAGACCATTCATCCTATGCCGTCAGCCTCCAGAATTTAGCCGGATTGTATTCCAAGTCATTCAAACCTTGGAAATGGTTTAAGGCCGTTCAATTAGCATTCCAATGCCTCAGAATTTATTTGAGAACATTAGGATGGCAACACCCAACCATTCGTACTAGCCTTTATAATGTAATTGTCATGTTATTCATCCCAGCAGCCTTAACTGGGTTACTCACTCAAGGATTACTCATTGCTTCCCATCGCCCTATCTCACTCATAAGATCATCCAATTCCAAAGACCCACGCAGTAACGCAAGAATCTCATGGGTAATCGAATTTCCCTGCAATTCCGATCGCTGTACGATCGCTTCATACAACATTGCCGGGATAGGAATTTGAGTCGAAATCGTCTCAGAAGGAGCCATAGTAAAATGGGGATTCACAAGTTATGCCTCATGATAATGGAAATAAGCTCCTACCGTGAAATAGCAAAACCACAGTCAACGATCGCCGAGTGATTAACAACTCGTGGCTTACAAAAGAGCGCAAGATCGAAAACGATAGGCCCAAATTTCCGTCTTATCTACTGATTTCTGGAATTGAGGGTTGGGATCGGTTCGGCAAGATCTACTGCGATCGTGCTCTTTTTCTCAGCACCTCTGCAAGAGTCTCCATGGTCTTAGGAATGGGGGCGATCACTTCGATCCATTCTTCCGTAACAGGATGGATTAGGCGAAGTCGCCACGCATGCAAAGCTTGACCTGTGAGGTTGACTTTAACGAGATTTTTGCCAGCGCCGTAGAGGGGATCGCCGATGATCGGATAGCCAATGTGGGTGGTGTGGACCCGGATTTGGTGGGTGCGTCCGGTTTCGAGTTCGTACTCTAGGCTGGTGAAGTAGCCGAGTCGTTCTTGAACTTTCCAGTGGGTAATGGCAGACCTACCTCCCTGATCTTCTGGAATAATCGCTTGCTTTTGACGTTCCCGGAGATGTCGTCCGATCGGAGCATTAATCGTCCCTTCATCCGCTTTGGGAGACCCGTAGACAATTCCTCGGTAGGAGCGGCGGGCGGTTTTGGTTTTGAATTGGGCTTGGAGATGATGGAGGGCTTGTTCGGTTTTGGCGATGACTATTGCGCCTGTGGTGTCTTTGTCGAGGCGGTGGACGATGCCGGGACGCTGGATGCCGTTGATGCCAGGGAGAGTTTCGCCTTTAGCGGCGCAGTGGAATAGCAGTGCGTTGACGAGGGTGCCGCTGCTATGGCCAGGGGCAGGATGGACGACCATGCCTGCGGGTTTGTTAATGATGATGATGCTACTGTCTTCGTAGAGAATATCCAGGGGAATGTCTTCCGCTGGAAGTTCCATAGGTTCGGTGGGGGGAACGATGATTTCGATGTAGTCGTTGAGCTTGACCTGCGTTTTTTTGTCGGTGCAGGGCCGATCGTTTAGGCTGACGTGGCCGTCGGAGATCAGCTTTTGCAGGCGCGATCGGGAGAAGTAGGTGATTTGGTCGGCGAGTATACTATCAAGACGTCCGGGGCTTTCGACGGTGAGGCTGATGGTTTCGAGTTCTGGGGTTTCGAAGATATCTTCAGAGGAAATCAGGGCTTGGGTCGGCATGATGGGCGTTCTCGCGATCGTATATCCGGTTTGAATCAATTTCCGGCGTCAAATCCGGTCGTAGGGGATATATTGTATTCTTTCTTTGCCATAAGTTGAATGAATTTGGATAACGATAGATTGCGGGATGGTCGCTTAACGATGTCTTTGTCTACACTGAAGCTATATCGATCTCTACAGCGATGACAACCCTGAGGAGGGTTTTATGGACCATCCCCATAAATTGCTTCAGCATGATGAAACCGTCAGTCACATTCTGATTTTATCGTTGGTGATCTTCACTGCGTTTACGGCCATTTTGTTGGCTGGGTTTTTCTAGAGATGCTGTCTAGCTGAATCTAATGTTGAGTTTTGTATTTTTCATTTGGTAAGACTCCTTTATGAAGGCCCTTGATGTATCAAGGGCTTTTTTGTATAAGCAAGATTCAGAACGTCGGTTACGACTAGAATTCTATTTTTTTAAGGTGAAAACTTATTAGTCATATTCTAGTTTGACGACCGCTAGCATTCCATATTTTGGCTTGTGTCAGTCAATCAGCCATAAAACACATCCAACTCATCTTTTATATGACCCTAAAATTCAACGATCGCGAAATCTTCTTCTTTCTTTCACATAACAAACCTGTCAAATCCATATTTTTCACCAACATTTTACAGCAATAATTTTCCGTTGACGCTAATATTGATCATCTCAGCAAAAATAAATCATTTAAGCTAGATCACAACTTATGAAATTAGCCACATTGTTAGTCGCAACTATCGCGCCTCTTGCTACCCTCTTGCCTCAATTCAGCCCGATCGCCAATGCTCAATCTAATGACCAGTCTATCGTGAGAGGACGCTGCAACGTTGAGATTGCTGGTCTAGAAAGGGGAACACGGGTGAACATGCGCTCTGGACCCGGAATTAAATATCGTCCTGTTGGCTATGTCTTAGTGGGACAAAGCGTTAACCAACTACGTTACGATATTGGAGCCACCGTGATAAAAAGCGACGATGAAGCAGTCAATTGGGTTTATGTAGAATACATTCCCAGTCGTACCAGAGGCTGGGTTGCGCAATATCTCCTGAGTGACAAATGCCTATAGCTAGAACGTAGCTAGAACGTAATATCTAATCAATCAAAAATAGATTGGAATTCGAGGGTTCTCGCGACTTGAACGTCGGTAATATTTTGGATATAGAATACGTCGGAGACTGTCCTGGCCGTGAACTCAGTACCCAAACGGCTCGGTTTATTTCTGAAAGTATTAGGCCCGGAGACTCTCAGCGAGTCGTGATTAAAAATGTAACTCGGGGTCTCGGTGAGACGCCCTATACCGATCGGGAATACGATAAAGGTCGTTTGTCTGAAGGGACGGTTGTGAAATTTGGCACGTCCCATGACTCGAAGTTTTTTACTGTACTGCCGGGGGAGAACTTATTTCAGTATGAGGTGCGGCGGCGAGATCAGCCAGTTGCGACGGGAGGCTTTACGGCGGTGATTAATCAAGATCGCCGTCAGGTGGAGCGAAATGCACGATGGATCACCGATGAAGTCTGTGGTAATTCTTCTGTCTCAAAGGATTCCTGTGCAGATATGCGATCGCGTCAACAGCTTAAGTGTCCCGGCGGCACTGTCTTAAAAACGCGCTGGGATGGCGATTATGACCGAGGGGTGCGGACGACGTTCCGCAATCGCACGAACCAAACGGTGCATTTCACAATGGATGGCGACCAATATGTGGTGTCACCGGGCGATCGGGTAAATGTGCGTCGCAGTCGTGATTTTCGGGTGGGATACAATCCAAGTTGCCACAACTGTGCGCCCTCTACTGATCAGCGTGTGACCTACGGAACGAGGATGCAGTTTCGCTTGAATAATGGTCAGGTGACGTTGACGGACGATCGACGGGATTAGGATGCGGAATTCAAATTTTCAGTTGTCAAGATTTAGGGTAATTTGTAGGGAGTGTTTGGGGTTGGTTGGGAAAGTTTATGGTGGCGTTGAATGGGCTGGCTGGTGAGCGGAGATTTGGGCTGCGGGGATTGTGCAGTTTGGGCTTAATCTCGGGAGTAATTCTGGCGGGAGGATCCTCCGCTCAAGTAATCGCGGCTGAGCTGATAGTTGCACCGAACGCTGATATTGCCCAAGCCTTTCCCGAAGACGAATCTACAGCGAGTCCGATCGTTACGGTAGAGCAACTTTCTGATGTGAAACCCACCGACTGGGCCTATCAATCAATTAAAACCCTGATTGAACGCTATGGCTTGATGAATGGATCCAAAACCTTTCGAGGGGATCAGGCGTTAACGCGGTTTGAGTTTGCGCGGGTGTTGAATGCGGTAATGGAACAGGTCAAACCGATCGCCACCGAAGATGAGATTAAACTCATAAAAAAGCTGCAAGTCCTTTACGAAGAGGCGCTTTCCGATGTGCGGCTGCGATTGACGGACATGGAGCAGCGGGAATTAGTCCTGACCTCCCAACAGTTTTCCACAACGACGAAGTTTAGTGGGACCAGCGATCATATTTTGACCAATGGCAGCAGCGACTCAAAGGGCAGTTTGGTCTCGCGGATACGGTTAAACTTCGATACGAGCTTTAGGGGGCGAGATTTACTTGCGGTGCAGTTTGAGGCGGGCAATGGGGGACTTGATGCGGTGACATTAAATCAACAGCGCCAAGGAGGGCGACTGTCTACGATCGGCACGATCGCCGATGGGGGCGGCTTGGATGCAGTGGGCGTAGCTTCGGGATTGCGCTTGAGTAAGCTGTACTATAGTTTCCCGATTTCTAAGGCGGTTCAATTGACGGTGGGCACGGTGATTCAGCCCAGTGACTTTATCGATCGAAATGCCTATGCAAACAGTTCTGGGCGCAATTTCGTATCTAGTTTTTTCATGAATAACCCATTGATTGTGCAAAACTCGATCGAGCGCCTTGGCGGTGCGGGAGTCGTTGCAGAGTGGGCAATGCAGAAAAATTTCACGCTACGGGGGCTATTGGTAGGGGCAAGCAGCAATGATCCGCAGATTGGATTGTTTCGCGATCAATATCAGGCGACCGTTGAAGGGGAATATCGATTGCCTGCAAAACCCATTATTTTACGTGCTCAATATACCAATGCAATTTCGAATGGCAGTCAGGTGAATGCATTTGGCTTAAGTGGTGAATGGACCTCTAGCCGTCAAGTCGGTGCATTTTTTCGCTTGGGGATTGGGCAATATGCGGGATTTAATACGGCATTGCAAAATCGGTTTGATACGACTTCTGGGACTTGGGCGATTGGTGGAATTTTGCGTAATTTTGTGATTCCGGGTTCTAAGGCAGGGTTGGCGATCGGTCAGCCTTTTGTGTCGGGGGCGTTAGGCAATGCAACGCAAACCAATGTGGAAGCTTACTTTGGTTTATTGGTGAACGATCGAATCAATTTTAGTCCATCGATTTTGTATGTGATTAATCCCGACAATAAAGTGGGTGCATCCGTCTGGCAATGGGGCTTACGTCTTAGTTTTGATTTCTAGATTTGGCTTCTAACGTTAACAGTTAAAGTTTGCCTATTGGTTCCAATTTGTAAAGTCTGCTCAGCGATCCCCAAGATATTGCAGATTTTCTTAAGATTTGAATGGATTAAGTCGTATTTAGGATGACGAATTTGGGAAATGAGATCGGGTATGTTGCAGATATGGATATAGATCCTATACTTGACATTGAACTTGACAACCTCGAAACCCGTTAATATATGCAATTACAAAGTGAACTAATTAGGACCGAAGAAAACCGCACAGGTGGCACGATCGAAAGCCTCAAGCGGGCCTTTCTCGAAAACCTGTATTACGTTCAAGGTAAGCCTTCTTCGCTAGCCACGCGCAATGACTACTACATGGCATTGGCCTACACCGTGCGCGATCGGATTTTGCAATGCTGGAACAGTACGGCTAGCACCTACACCGAAAATCAAAGTCGCACCGTCTGCTATCTTTCCGCAGAGTTTCTCCTTGGCCCACACTTGGGTAACAACCTCATTAATTTAGGTCTTTATGAAAACATGGCCCAAGCCGTCAATGAACTAGGCTTGGACTTTGAAGTGCTCCTCAACCATGAAGAAGAACCCGGTCTCGGCAATGGTGGACTCGGCAGATTGGCAGCCTGCTATCTCGATTCCTTGGCTAGCTTAGAGATCCCCGCAATGGGCTACGGCATTCGCTATGAATTTGGGATTTTTGACCAAGACATTCGCGAGGGCTGGCAGGTCGAGCTGACCGACAAATGGCTCCGCAATGGCAACCCTTGGGAACTTCCCCGCCCAGAATGGACGGTAGATGTCAAGTTCGGCGGTCACACCGAATCCTACCGAAACAATCAAGGCATTCATCGTACCCGCTGGGTCCCCGGTTGGCAGGTGATGGGTGTGCCCTACGATACGCCGATTTTGGGCTATCAAGTCAATACCGTTAACACCTTGCGGCTTTGGAAAGCAGAAGCGCCTGAATCCTTCGATTTCCGCGCCTTTAATACAGGCGACTACTATGGGGCTGTCAATGCCAAGGTCGTCTCGGAAAACATCACAAAAGTTCTCTATCCCAATGATGACGAAATTCAGGGTAAAGTGCTGCGATTGCAACAGCAGTTTTTCTTTGTGTCTTGTTCCCTACAGGACATGATTCGGATCATGAAACGTCAGGAAATCGAAATCGATCGTTTCCATGAAAAATTTGCCGTACAACTCAATGATACTCACCCTGCGATCGCCGTCGCGGAATTGATGCGTCTGCTGGTCGATCAAGAATTCCTCGGGTGGGACAAAGCTTGGGAAATCACCCAAAAGACGCTCGCCTACACCAACCACACCCTACTGCCCGAAGCTCTAGAACGCTGGCAGGTCAAGTTGTTTGGGGAGCTATTGCCTCGCCATTTGGAAATTATTTATGAAATCAATCTGCGATTCCTAGATGCGGTGCGGATCAAATTCATTGATGATCCCGATCGTTTATCCCGCATGTCACTCATTGATGAATCTGGCGATCGTTATGTTCGCATGGCCAATCTAGCCTGCGTCGGCAGTCATGCGATTAATGGTGTTG
>JANMIS010000972.1:0-1386 GCA_031375925.1 Synechococcales cyanobacterium OTE_70_concoct_197_sub | reverse complement strand
CTACGATTTGGATTTCGATTCGACAGGCCATATATTAGCTTCGGCGAGCGCCGACGAAACGATCAAAATTTGGCGGGTTGAAAATGGTGAGCGGTTAGATACCTTTGGCCAGTGCGAAGCGGAGCAACATGTTGTTCGATTCGATTCACCGCGAAATCGAGTGCTGGCCGCGGGTGCCGATCGACGCGTGCGTGTTTGGAATCTTCTGTCGAAAGACAAGCCGTCCGTTAGTCCGATGCTGTATTCAACCTTCGCGCACGAGGGATCAGTAACGCAAATGGCTTTGACCGACGATGGCCGCTTTTTAGCTACCACGAGCGAAGACAAAAAGATTAAGCTCTGGGATGCAGAGAGCATCTCGCCCGTTGGAGAGGTGGGGTCGATTGATTCGATCCCGTCCGGCCTTCTTTGGGACACAAATCAAACAACGTTGACCGTCAGTACTCTCGGTGGCAAAATCGCATCGTTCGACACTTCGGCGCTGCGTGTTTTGCCTAGCTCTCATGCCACAAACAAGATGGCAGATGGCCAACTGGCCGAATTGCCGGAGACGGCTGAACGGCTTAGCGAATTATTGGAGGTCTCGGGCCGCCATTCCTTGGCTGCTCCGCAGGAGATCGCAGGGCCGTGTGAGGTACAGGCGATACTTTCGCTGGACGATATTGCTGGCGAGTCGGCTGGGGATTGGTACGCGTTTCATGCCAAGGCCGGAGAGCCATGGATGATTCAAGTCGAAGCGAGTCGCAGCGGTTCCCCCATGGACAGTTTGATCGATGTGCTGGCCCCCGATGGGAAGCCAATTGTTCGGACTCGACTTCAAGCGACACGGGAAACCTATTTTACTTTTCGAGGAAAGGACTCAACAATATCCGATGACTTCCGTTTGCATCGATGGGAGGACATGGAATTGAATGAATTGCTTTACGCCAACGGCGAAGTTGTCAGGCTTTGGCTGTATCCTCGCGGCCCGGACTCTGGTTTCAAGGTTTATCCTGGGACAGGTAGTCGCTTTACGTACTTCGATACAACGGCAACAACACACGCGTTGAACGAACCTGCTTGGATTGTTCGCGAACTTGCAGAGGGGGAATCGGCGGCGCCGAATGGATTGCCAGTTTTTCCGATTTACTATTCCAACGACGATGAGGCGTCTCGCCAGTTGGGCAAGGACAGCCAGCTCACCTTCACTGCCAAAACCGACGGCCGGTACTTGATTCGAGTGCGAGACACTCGCGGCCAAGCCGGGGATGCATATAAGTACAAGCTCGTACTCCGTCGTCCTATGCCAGCCTACAAATTGCGGGTCGAGCAGAAAGAGATTACGTTGCGACCAGGTGCAGGCGCTGAGTTTGATGTGGCAGTGACTCGCACGGATGGCTTTGAGGG
>JANMIS010000908.1:0-1791 GCA_031375925.1 Synechococcales cyanobacterium OTE_70_concoct_197_sub | reverse complement strand
ATAGGGCGAGTTCATTGAGAGCCAGATTTTCGTAAAATTGGGGTCTTTGAAATACTTCTTTTTAAAGAGCTTGGGGTCCGTCTTGTGCAACGTTTGAATTTTGGCCATCTCAGCTTTTATTATTCCCAAGTCACGGCTGATTGTCTGTTGGGTCACTGTGTATGGTCGAAGGCTGCTTAACTGTCGTGCAAGTTCCGCTTGACTGGTTCTGAAAATGTCCATCTTGCAAAGTTCAGCCCGATCGCGCAGCGCTTCTTCATGGGTGCGCTTCGGACCACGGCATGAGTTTCGATTGCCTGCCCTAGCGGACATCGTTCTTTGAGATATTCCGCGCTGGATTCTTTTTCTCTTCATTGATTTGCCTCCTAAGCATCAATCAACATTTTTTGAAGACGGTCCTGCTTCCGTTCGACCTCAGCAACTCGCGTTATCAATTCAAGCAACTTCGACTTCCCAACGATCGCATCACTCGGCAAGTCAGTCGCACCGAGGGCATACCGCAACGCATCAATAATTACCCGCGTCTTGTCCTCTCCCGACCGTTGGATCCGATCGTCCAGTACTACCAACAAATCACTAGGACATCGAAACGTAATCTTCTGACTTTCCATCTGAATTCCTTAGCTACTGGATCCATTATATCCGCTCTGTCTTACCTTGCGTCTTACTCTGCCTGACCTAAGACACGCATCCATGAAGGCATTTTATCTATAAATGGCTAGAACATAAGTACAGTATGAGGTTTAGGCTATTTAGCCTTACATATTAGGGGTCTAATGTATAATAGAGAAGTGGGTAAGACACTATCAGACATTGGCTTACAGAGGTTTTAGGATGAGATTAGTAGGATACACGCGGGTTTCAACCATTGACCAGGCCGATAACACCTCTCTAGAAGACCAGCGAACTAGGATTTTGTCTTACGGCATTGCGATGGGTCACGAGGTCGTCAAATGCTTTGAGGAGGTCGCCAGTGGAAAGCAGACAGGCAACAGGCCGGAGTACCAGAAGGCGATCGCGATGTTGACCAGTGGTGAAGCAGATGGTCTTATTGTCGCGAAGCTCGATCGACTAGGGCGGAACGTTACCGATCTCCTGATGTTCGTGGATGAGATCATCGCACCGACCGGGAAGAGCTTGGTTATTTTGGATTTGCAGATTGATACCTCAACCCCAGCAGGCCGTATGGTCCTGACGATGATGGGTGCGATGGCTGAATGGGAACGCGCCATCATTCGCGAACGGGTCGAGCGGGGACGGCAGGCAAAAGCAGACAAGGGCGGTTATGCCTTCGGTGCGCCGCCGATCGGACAGAAAGCTGTTGACGGCGAACTGGTACCAGACGAGGCAGAGCAAGAGACGATCGCCCTTATCCATCGCCACAGGAAGAGCGGCAAGTCTCCCCAGAAGATCGCAAACTACTTAAACGCCCAAAGCATCCCCACAAAGCGCGGTGGGGCTTGGCACCATTCCACCGTTCGGAAGGTATTGGGGCGTTAAGAACTTCCGAACGGTGGATCCACGCAAAGGGAACAAGCAAGGGGACTTTAGAAGAATGCTTTCCCCTTTTGCTACCTTTGCTACCTCTTTTTTAAATAAGTAAGCAAGTAAGTAGCATAAGGAAACCGCTCTATATAAGGCTTTCAACCCTCTTGCTACCTTTGCTACCTTTGCTACCTCAAGTAAGCCTCTCAAAATTGCAGAATGTCAGACTTCTAAAACACTCCCCTGCCTTAGTACCCTTAGTACCTTACTTTTATAAAAATAAGTATAGTAAGGTACTAAGGGAAA
>JANMIS010000905.1:0-3122 GCA_031375925.1 Synechococcales cyanobacterium OTE_70_concoct_197_sub | reverse complement strand
CGGGCTGATCACCGGACCGCCGCTTAGCACTACCTCGGCCATGTGTCGTTGCCATTGATCTTGCATATACGGTAAGCTGTCCCACCATGGCGTGTCCCACAATCGTTTGCCAATGACTTGCTCTCGGCCGAATCCGGTCACTCGAAAACATGTTTCATTTGCCTCCAGCACAGTGCCATCGGACGAAAGGATAGACATAAACTGAAACTGTTGATTGAAAACCGCTTGAAGCTGGCGCTGTGCTTGTCGAAGTTCTTGCTCCGCCCTTTTTCGCTCGGTGATATCGCGAATAAAGCAGCGGCTGTGAACAAAGCCACCGTCCCGGAACATCGCGCTCGAGTCGATTAGCACTTCCTTGATGGACCCATCCTTACACCGCATACGGGCTGGGTATTCGTGCAATTGTTCGCCAGATTGCAAGCGTCTAAGCACTTCATGAATGACATTTTCGTCCGCGTGAAAATCGACTATGGAATGACCGACAAACTCCTCCCGCTGATAGCCGAGCATCTCTAGTTCGGCTCGGTTGACGCGCAAAATGATCCCGCTCGGCCCAACCCAATGTAAACCGACTGTCGCATTGTCAAAGAAATCCGCCAGCTCGGCTTCACTCTGCCGAAGCTCTTCCTCGGCTGTCCGTCGCTCGATGAATTGGCCGACGTTACCGGTCACGGTATCCATCATCTCCAGAAGGTCGGCATCAGGTTCTCGAATACGCGAACTGAAGAACTCGATTACCCCTAGAGTCTGGTTCCGGATGACGATTGGGCAAGCGAAGGCACTACGCAGGCTACAGCTGAGAGCGGAATCGCGGCGAGGAAAGTTCTGTTCCTGACTGATCTCGAGTATCCAGGCAGGTTTACCGGTGACCCACACTCGACCGGGCAGTCCTTCTCCCTCTGCGAATGTGCGATTGTAACTTGCCAACTCAAAGTGACTCGCCATTACCTTTGGGCTGTGCGAACATTGAAGGCAAATTAGACAATCGCTGTTCTTGTTCACCATCCAGAATAGCCCAATATCCCAGCCCAGGCTCTCACACACGGCGTGCAAAATACCTTCGGCGCCCGACTTTAAGTCCTGAGCTTGATTCAAAGCGTGTGTCACCGCCAGACGAGCGGAGCGATGTTGCTCGGCCCTTGTTCGCTGGCTGATGTCTCGCAAGTAGGCGGTGAATAGTGGCGACCCCACCGTCGAGATACGTGTGATAGCCAGCTCGACGGGGAACTCGCTGCCATCCGCACGCATGGCGGAGAGTTCTAGCCGCTTGCCGAGCACGGGGCCTTCGCCCGTCGCAAGATAATGCGTCATGCCCCGACGATGTTGCTCCCGAAACGCAGGCGGTATAATCAAGTCCGCGAGCTCACGCCCAATGACATGAGCACGGGAGTAACCGAAAGTTCGCTCGGCTGCAGGGTTAAACTCGACCACCAACCCGTGGTGGTCTATCGTGACAATGCAATCGAGAGCAGTTTCCAGAATGGCGCTCTTGCGGGCCTCACTTACTATCACCTCCTGTTCGGCGCGGCGCTGCTCGGTCACATCCCGAAAAACCAACACGCTACCGATTGTGTTTTTTGCGTGGTCAAGGATCGGTGCCGCACTATCATCGATCGGGGTTTCCTCACCGTTCCTAGAGATCAGCAACGTGTGGTTTGCTAAACCGACAATTTTACCTTCCCGGAGAGATCGGAGCGCCGGGTTTTCGACACTCTGGCGGGTAGTCTCGTTGACGATGCAAAAAATGTCCGACATCGGACACCCCTGTGCCGCCTGTTGGGTCCAGCCGGTCAAGTGCTGAGCCACCTCGTTGAGAAACACGACGCGACCTTCGGCGTCGGTCGTGATAACTCCATCGCCGATACTGGCCAGCGTCACGCGTAAGCGTTCCCTCTCCTCGTTGATGGCCGCCTCAGCCGCCCGCCGAAGTTGCGATTCCCTTTGAACCTGCTCATATTGCAAAAGCGTCTCGGCGCTCTTTTCCTCGGCAAAACGACGAGCCGTTCGTAGCTGCTCGATCAAGGCGATGCACCCGGCGCCGATGATGGCGTAGAACAAAAGGCCTACAAGATCCTCATGTCGTTCGACGCCCAACGAAAAGCGTGGCTCGATAATAAAAAACGTGATTGCCGCTAATCCCAACACCAATGCGAAAGTCGCAGGCCCCCGGCCACAGTACGATGCGACAATGGCCACGGCAGCGAATAGCGTGATCAGCGGCAGTCGCTCATTCAGAACCGAATCGAGTAGCAATCGCAGTCCGACGGCCGAGACGACAGCGACAATAGCGACGCAATATCGGAATACTCCGTTTCCGATCGATGTACCCATAGTCGGAAGGAGCATCTTTTTAGGTTCCATAGGGCGTCGGTATCATGACACGGCGCTTCGGACAAACGATTACTTCCCGGTTTAGGATTCGCTTGCGTCTCAGCCGGCATCATATGGTCGGGAGTTTTAGCTTGATCAATTTTTATAATTCACAGTCGCCCGACCCGCATTCGAAAACAACCGTCCCGCTAAGAACAGTGGCTTGTGTCGGAGGTCTTAATCCTTTTCGCTGCAACTGATCGAGTCGGGCCTTGAACGCGTCGCGTGAATAAACGGGGGCAACGTCAAAAGGAGAACACTCAGCGGGCAACTTTCCCGTTCGGTACCAGTTCCTCAGCGTTGCGATACTTACACCAAGGTTTTCAGCAGCGTCGTCCATGGTCATGAGGTTGTTCGACGCATCTAGAGGATAAGACATGGCAAAACCTACAAGACCCTGTGGATAGAAATCCATCGTAACAACGGCCCTGGTGTTTGCATACCAACCCATTTGAACAATCTCTCGAATTCGGGGACAAATAGAACTCGCCTTCCAAAGCATTTGCCTCACTACCGACGACTTGTTGATGACAGAGTCCTTATTGTGCAGCTATTCCATTGCGAGCGCAGCAAGCACGAAAGCTATCTCAGAGGTTTTGATTTATTCGAAAGTTGCCCTTGTTTTGACGTTCGTTGATCTCGGTAAAGAACGCCATGCAATATCGAGTGAAGAATCGTAGCATCGGTGCTGACTTGTTTTTGCTCAATCCAGTACTTTGTGGTGACCGTAGGAGACCGTCTGTTACGGATTG
>JANMIS010000894.1:0-11319 GCA_031375925.1 Synechococcales cyanobacterium OTE_70_concoct_197_sub | reverse complement strand
CAGTTTAAGCCAAGAATCTAGCTCAGATTTTTGGCATAATTTGTGAGAGAAGCTGAGGGGGGAGGCTGGCAAGAAGTTGGCTTTGGAAATTGGACCCTAGCCGATCATGGGCAAGACGTAAGACCTGCGCGAGCCCGTGGATGGCCGCTTCTACATAGTCCGCCTGTCCCTGCCAGCCTTGCCACGCAATCTGATGGTGGGTGACGGCTTTTTGCAAGGCATTATGTTGGGCATCAGCACTAAGGAGACTATGACTGTGGCTAACGCTACGGTAGAAAGCCGCAGCTAGGTTGTGATGGGTGGCAAAGGGATCGAAGCTGAAGTTGACGGTCCCCGCTGCGATGAGAGATTCCACCATGGCCAGGGAGGCTTGATAGCTGGCGATCGTTAGGTCCAGGATCTCAGCCATCTCAGTGGGGAGGGTCTGACAATCGGTTGCGAGGTTCCAATAGGCGGTGCCAAGATTATTTTGGGTAGCAGCGTAACCGAGGGGCAGGGCTTCGGGCGTGCGATAGATCAGCGCGATTTGGTAAGCGGTGATGGCTTGGATGAGAAAGTCTTGAGGTGTCGCTTTGCTAAATTGGGATAGCATTTCACATTGAGAGAAATTCCAGTAGGCAGTGCCTAAATTATTCTGAATCATGGCGTGGGGCATCGGGTGTTGTGCCGCATCGTAAAACTCTAGAGCCGCTTCGTAGTGGCCGATCGCTTTTTGCAGCAAGGGTGCATCTGGACTTTGGTATTGGGCAAGAGTCCAGTAGGCGGTGGCTAAATTGTTTTGAGTATTCGCTCTGCGTTGGTGGTCTTGGAATGGATCGCCCATGGCTAGGGCGAGTTCGTAGGCGCTAATAGAATGGGGAAGGTAGGTGGCTGAATCAAAATATTGGGCGAGTTCACCCCAAGTTGCACCCAGATTGTTTTGCAACATGATGTAGCGGGTCGCTTCTTGCTGCTCGTCGGTGTGCTGAAGAGCTTTTTGGTAATGGTCTACAGCGGCATGCAGGTCTTGATGACGGGCTTCCATCTCTTCCTGTTGACGTGATCGCATCCAGTAGAGGTTGCCAAGATCGTTGATGAGGTCGGTGACGATCGGGTTGGCCTGGGGAAGCCGATCGAGGGCTTGACCATAGGCTTGAATGCCAAGATTAAGGGTTTCAATGCTCTGCTGCGGTTGGTCACGGTAACGGTTGCCGAGATCTCGGTAAGCATCTGCGAGCTTGGCATCGTCAGCAGATTGTTGATGAAGTAAGGCCAGATTGTGGACCGCTTCGGTGAGGGCAGGGTCGGTGGGGACGCTTAGCCATTGAGTGATGAAGGGAAGGTTTGGGCGAGAAGAGGAGGCGTTCTGAGTGCCGACAAAATCAGGCGTAGTCGCATCCGCAATCTGAGGGTGACCCGAGAAATCAAAAATTCCGGTATGCCACCGCCAAAATTCCGGAGCGGATTGACGAATGGCATGAAACCAAGGTTTTGTGACCCAAAGAACTAGATTGAGATCCCATTGGGCATAGTGGCGTCCGAGGGCGCGCAAGGAGTTGAGAAACTGGCGTTGGGTGGCAGCACTTTGACCTGTGAGGGCATCAATGCCGACGATTTGGAAGGCAATTTGCGATCGATCGATCCGGCCTCGACGGTGGGATAGCCATTCAGAAATTTGTTTTTGGAGGTCAGGTTGCTCAGGGCGAAGCGTAAGGGTGACGAGTCTGAGTCCCGGCCTAGGAGAGCTATCTGGCACTTCGCCCGTAGCCTCGATCGGCAGGGCTTCGAGTTCTGGAAGGGGCGATCGGGAGAGGTCGTTAACGAGCCACTGGGTGAGTTGGCTTCTCAAGGGCAGATCATCACACACTGACAGAAAAACCTGCCGACGCAAACGAAGGCCTAACGCCAGCCTGAGGCGAAGATAGGTCTGACGATTTGGACCTGAAAAAGCTTGGGAGAGATCAGACACAGAAGGGCTGGATGGGGCGGTGGATGCAGGTCGGCGTTCATTCAGTAACATGAGATAACCCAAAGAATAACCCAAGATTTAAACCCTCGCTTCGGTGAAAACCCAAATGCGATCGGGATACCTGTTCATACAATCTTGGGTAGCTTGTTTCAGGAATAAAAATTTTTATTATTCAGTATAAATTCACGGCAAACTCAAGCCCCATGCTTTGTTCAAAACTAAGGCGGTTCGACATTATGAAAAATGCAAATAAAAACGGTCGCCTTAATTTTTAGGCGACCGCTATTGACGTTTTTAGATTTAGGTATTTAGGAGACGATCGAAGCCAATGCAATTAATCCAATGACCAAAAAACTACCCACGCCCCCAATCATGAGATAAGTGCGTTTTTGACCTTCGCTCAAGGGTTCCGCTTCGTACATCTTGGGTTCACGAGCGAAGTTATTTAAACGTCCATCATCATCTTTTACGTAGGGCATGAATCACTCCTCGCATACAGTATTCAGAAAACTTCTAGCAAAAACTTGGCCCAAAAAATTGAATCTTTGAACCTTGTAACTAGAAGCAACTGTAACAAGGCACAGGGAGTTACTTCACAGTGCTGCAATGAATCGCAATGCGATCGTTACAGTCTGCAATATTCAAAATAATTTTTCAAAATAATTTGAAGTGTGTGGCTAGCTGATAGTTCCGGTGGTGGGCGAACTGGGGCTGGCGATCGATCGAATGGGAATGCGTCCAGCTTGGTAGGCAAGTCGTCCGGCGAGGGCAGCGAGGTGCATCGCTCGACCCATGAGTTCAGGATTTTGGGCTTGGGCAATCGCCGTGTTGATCAGTAATGCATCTGCGCCAAGTTCCATGGCTTGAGCGGCTTCACTGGGGGTGCCGATTCCAGCATCGACGACGACGGGGACTTTGGCGTTTTCGATGATGATTTGGATATTGGAGAGATTGCGAATGCCTTGACCAGAGCCGATCGGAGAACCCAATGGCATGACGGTGGCACAGCCCACCTCTTCAAGTCGTTTGGCCAAGAGCGGATCGGCATTGATGTAGGGCAACACCACAAATCCTTCGTTAACCAGCTTTTCAGCCGCTTCTAAAGTGCCGATCGGGTCAGGTAGTAGATATTTGCCCTCGGGAATTACTTCGAGTTTGACAAAATTGTTGTCCTCTTGTCCCACCAGTTTTGCGAGTTCGCGGCCCAGACGCGCCACTCGAACGGCTTCTTCAGCGGTCTGGCATCCGGCAGTATTCGGGAGCATCCAGACTTTTTTCCAGTCGATCGCTTCGGCGAGTCCTTCGTGGCCGGGGGCGTTAGTCTGAACTCGACGAACGGCAACGGTGATAATGTCGCATTCACTCGCGACGATCGCAGCCTGCATCTCTTGAAAGTTCCGGTATTTGCCACTTCCGGTCATGAGGCGCGATCGAAAACTGCGTCCGCCAATAATCAGGGGATCCCCTGACGACAGCGAACTCTCTAAAGATTGCATAAGAAGTAGAGGGATGGGGTTTGTACAGGGTGATTAAATGGTTAAGCTTATTCTTCTTCCCAGCTTTCTACGGCCAGAAGGTAGCTGACGGGATCCTGCATAGAAAATTCGAAAGAGATGAGTTCCTTTTTCCAGTAAACCCACTCATCTCCATAGAGAAGGGCAATTTTCCAAAGACTATCAGTCGATCGAATCAGCTTTTTGTCCACCAAAGATCGGACTTGACGCTGAAGCTTTTCCATCGGATGAGCAACTTGTACCAGCATACGGTAACGCTTATATATTTAAGTGAGTGAGGTCTAAACAGTGATGAAATGAGGATTTGTCAGCATTCTGAAGGGCCATGTAACGCTTTCAGGACCCATTTCAGTTTGCTATCATAGCCTACTTATTGAATTCTCTATGCAGAATAGACGAAAAATGTGTCACTAATTTGAGACTCACTACATACAATAGAAAAAGCAAAGCAAAGTTTTTGTGACTAACTCATTTTGATCTGAAACAAAGTCTTATGAATATTTTTGGCAGAGTGTTTGGGGGGTTGCTAGTGTTAATCTCCCTGGGTTGGCTAGCGACGATCGTAGGAATCCGGCCCGGTTGGTTTGGTAACAACCAAATGAACAGTTCTCAATCTCCCGCGACCAACAACTTAACGACAGGACAATCTAATCCACCTGTGGGAGCCGCTCCCGCAGGGAAGAATCAGGCTGCTAGCTTGAATGCGAAAAATCCGGCAGTCAAAGCAGCACCCAATTCAGCGGGGGCTAATGTAGCAGGAGCATCCAAGCCAGAAGTTGAGAAAGATCCTCGTTCTGCAACACCGCAACCGAACAAAGCCGCCCCTCAAACTGCCCCGGCAGCGCCTCAAACTGCCCCGGCAGCTGCGGCACCTGTTTCCGCAGGTTGGTAGCCCGATCGCTTTAAATCTTGCGGGGCTTTGAAGCCGGGTTCCAACGCTTGAGAAATGATACGATCGAAAGCAGTCCCAATAAGGGGCTGCTTTTGTTTTTGGGTTTAAGTTTTTGGGTTTAACCTTAGCAACAAAATCTGTGAAAAATACTGCGATTGGGTAATGTGGTGATGTTTGCTGAGACGGTGGCTGAGACAGTAGTGGTGGTAGGTGGCGGGGTGATGGGATTGTCTATTGCCTTGGCGTTGCACCGTAGAGGCTTGACAGTGCGAGTCCTTAGTCGAAATCTCCAAGAAGGCGCATCCTGGGCAGCAGCGGGGATGTTAGCGCCTCAAGCAGAGGGACTACCCGCTGGCAAGATGTTGGATTTGTGTCTTCGAAGTCGAGGTCTTTATCCAAGTTGGATTCAAGACTTAGAGACGATCGCACAGCAAAGTGCAGGCTACTGGGCCTCGGGAATCTTAGCTCCGGCTTTAAAGAGCAAAGATTTAGCCATCCAAGACTTCGACCATTCGCCAGATGAATGGGCCGATCGGCAGACTGTTCAAAAAATTCAGCCCCATCTGAGTGAAGCTGTGCAGGGTGGATGGTGGTTTCCTAAAGATGCTCAGGTTGACAATCGGCAGCTTTATCGGGCGCTTCAAGCGACGGTGGCGGCCCAAGGCATTGAGATTCAGATCGCAACCGTGACGGAGTTTTGTCGATCGGGCGATCGGATCACCAGCCTCAAAACTTCCATAGGAGAACTCCAAGCTCAGCACTACGTCTTAGCAACAGGCGCTTGGTCTCAAGCTCTGCTCCCGATTCCTGTCAAACCTCGCAAAGGGCAAATGATGTCAGTGCGGATGCCCAAGTTATCCAAGTTATCCAACTCTGAAGACCTGCCGATCAAAACCGTTCTCTTCGGTGCGGAGATTTATCTAGTCCCTCGTTTGGATGGGCGGCTGGTGATTGGGGCAACCAGTGAAGATGTTGGATTTTTATCGGGAAATACACCATCGGGCATCATGCAGCTTTTGCAGGGCGCGACGCGATTGGTGCCCGCGATTGCACACTGGCCTATAGAAGAGTTTTGGATGGGGTATCGGCCTGTAACACCGGATGATTTACCGATTCTGGGCGAAAGTCACTACAAAAATTTAACCTACGCCACGGGACATGGCCGCAATGGCATTTTGCTGACGCCGATTACGGGAGAACTCATTGCAGATTGGATCGCAACTCAAACTTATGACCCGATTTTGGAAGCCTTCCATTGGTCTCGATCGATGCCGTAATAGTGGCAGGGACAGTTGTAAAAAGTGTCCGTCCGATCGAAGCTCATGCCCAATTTTTCCAAAACTCGAATGGATGCGAGATTTTCGGGTTTTACCGCAGCCATAATTCGATCGAGTTCTAATGCTTCAAACCCATGGCTAACCCAAGCGATCGTCGTCTCCGTCGCATAGCCCATCCCCCAACAGTCCTGCGCTAAGGTATAGCCCAAGGTCGTTTCGCCCGTTGTACGCAATCGAGTCAAGCCACACTGCCCAATCAGCCGCTCGTCCGATCGACGAAAAACCGCCCACAGACTGAAACCATAGATGCCTTGATGATCCTGCTGGCTGTAAATATAGCTACTGGTGAGAGCAGGTGTTTTGGTTTTTCCCGTAGCGGTATGACGCATTACCAAGGGATCGCTGAAGATTGCACAAAGAGAGATTAGATCCTCATCCAAAAAGGGCCGCATGAAGGTCCGATCGGTCTCTAATAGATTTGATAACCCTAAGCTTTGCATACCCTAGCCCTTAACAAAAGCCCTTAGCGAAGCTGGTCGAGATTAGGACGAACCTTGGCCCGCACAGCGATCACAGTGATATTGTCATGACCATTAACGTCATTGGCTAGATCCACCAACTGCCGAACCCCCTGTTCTAAACTCATTTGGGAACTCATCATAGGATCCAGGTGGGTTTGCCAATTATTTTCTAGCAAATCATTGTCCGTCAGGCCATCTGAGGCCAACAGAATCAAGGTATCTTCTGCCAGTTCCAGAAACTGCACGTCTGGCTCAACATAGCTCTCATCACGAGGTCCGAGGGCCTGAGTGAGCTGGTAGGCATCGGGACGAGAGTAGGCTACTTCTGGATTCGTTCCGCGTTGGATTTCCCGTTGTCCGACTTCATGATCCACAGTAAGCTGCTCTAGGCCTCGCTTGCGGGTGTAGCGATAGACTCGACTATCACCCACATGAGCGACGGCTACAGCGGTCCCGCAGAGGATGACAGCAACTAAGGTTGTGCCCATGCGGCCATGGCCCATACGGGAGTCCTCTTGGTTACGATCGTAAATGGCTTGATTCGCCAGTTGAATGCCCTTACGAATAGTGGTGCTGGGGGGAAGCTGCATGGCCAGCGAATTCCAGGGTGTCCCAAATTGACTCGACTGGGCTGCTTCCTGGGTATTCCAATAGTCCTGAAAAAACTTTTGTAGAGTTTCTACTGCTAGTTGACTGGCCACTTCTCCGCCCGCGTGACCGCCCATGCCATCACAGAGGATATACACCCCCCGGCCCTGAACCACTCGTCCTGAAGGCCGTTCTGACTTACTGAGTTGTGTAGATAGACTAAAAAAATCTTCGTTGTGGTCCCGCTGTTGCCCTACATCCGTCCGAGCCGCTTCCTCTAGAGTAGAAAGCTGCATTGGCAAAACGATCGTCGGCATATCGTCTTGCTGCGAGGTTTCAACCGACAGGCCCATTGGGGCTTTGAGGGCCGGACTGAGAGGTATGGCACCACCCGTCTCAAGGTCGCTATTCTCAAATTGGTCGGGCGTGGGAGTCATGATTAGCAAAGCCGAATGATGATGATAGAAACTTAGGATGAGGTAGGTCAGGCTGACAGACAGGAATCAGAAAGCACTTCTGGAAATCCCGTTTGTACAGTCTAAGATGAGACCATGACGAAGAGATGTTGTAATTGTGACATGCAGGCTGCAAGCTTGCCGCTTTGGCCTTAAAGCAGACCTTAAGCAGGAGGCTAACTGTATCAATCTGAAGTTTTCCCCATCTACCCGGGAAAGTTGCTATGTCAAGATTCAGAACCCGACACGGGAACCTTATCATTCCCTTTCATCGTAGTTCGCCCCGCGCGCTACAATAGGCAGCGTCAGAAGACAATTGTTAGAACTTCAGAATGTAATACGGCATAGAACCATTATGACGGCTGCGACTCCTACTAAAATCTCCACTCAGTATGAGGCCGTGATTGGCCTAGAAACTCATTGTCAACTCAGCACCCATACCAAAATTTTCTCCGATAGTTCGACCTTGTTTGGGGCGCAGCCCAACACGCACATCGACCCAATCTGTATGGGTCTGCCCGGGGTGCTTCCGGTTTTGAATGAGAAGGTGTTGGAATATGCTGTGAAGGCTGGACTGGCTTTGAACTGTACGATCGCCCCTTACAGCAAGTTCGATCGCAAGCAGTACTTCTACCCTGACCTACCGAAAAATTACCAAATCTCTCAATTTGACCTACCGATCGCCGAGCATGGCTGGGTCGAAATCGAAATCTATGACAAAAAAACGGGAACTTCCCGCCGCAAAAAAATCGGTGTTACTCGCCTGCACATGGAAGAAGATGCCGGGAAACTCGTCCATGGCGGCAGTGACCAACTCGCAGGCTCGACCTATTCCCTCGTGGATTACAACCGTGCCGGAGTCCCACTGATCGAAATCGTCTCTGAGCCAGACATTCGCACGGGCCAAGAAGCGGCTGAGTATGCCCAAGAGATTCGTCGAATTGTCCGCTATTTAGGCGTCTGCGATGGCAACATGCAGGAAGGTTCTCTGCGTTGTGATGTCAACATTTCGGTGCGACCTGTGGGAAGAGAGCAGTTCGGGACCAAGGTGGAAATCAAAAACATGAATTCCTTCAATGCGATTCACCGAGCGATCGACTACGAAATCGATCGGCAGATTGCAGAAATCGAAGCGGGCGGCAAAATCATTCAAGAGACTCGTCTGTGGGATGAAGGGGCGCAGCTAACCCGATCGATGCGGGTCAAAGAAGGCGCGAGTGACTATCGCTATTTCCCAGAGCCGGATCTCGGCCCGATTGAGGTGTCTGACGATCGCCGCAATGGCTGGAAAAATGAGTTGCCCGAGCTTCCCATTCAAAAGCGCCATCGTTATCAAGATGACTTGGGCTTGTCTCCCTATGACACTAAAGTATTGACGGACGATCGGAGCATTGCGGAATATTTTGAAGAAACGATCGCCGCAGGTGCCCCCGCGAAGCAGTCCTCTAACTGGATCATGGGAGATATCAGCGCCTATTTAAATTCCAATGCGGGAATGGGGATTGTGGATCTTAAGATCAAACCTGCGGAACTCGCGGAATTGGTCAACTTGATCGAGGGCGGAACAATTAGTAACAAAATCGCGAAAGACATCCTGCCGGATTTGCTGGAGAATGGCGGCTCGGCTAAGGCGATCGTTGAGAAGAAAGGATTGCTACAAATCTCGGATCCGGCGGTGATTGCGGCGGCGATCGATGAGGTGATTGTGGCTTTCCCGAACGAACTCGAACAGTATAAGAGCGGCAAAACTAAAATGCTCGGATTCTTTGTGGGTCAAGTGCTGAAGAAGACGGGTGGCAAGGCCGATCCGAAATTGACGAATCAATTGGTGGCTGAAAAGCTGAATGCCTAAAAATTGCTAGACCGCAGAGCCGACATACAACCGTAATGGAGTAGAGAGTTTTCCAATGGACAAATTTTTGCGTAGCTTTATCACCCTCGAAAGAACGTTTCAGGTTATTGCTTTGGGCGGAGTTATTTTCTTTCTGGGATACATCGCATTAAATAATTTTCAGAGAGGTCAAGCACTGTCTTCTCCAAGCATCGCGCCAGCAATACAGCTAAAATGAGGGAGTAAAGTTTTAGTAAGGGCAAAATTATGACAGTCCGACAGCCCCGGTATAGTAAGGAAGAGTTTGCTCAGCGTGGTGATGAGATTTATCAATCTCAGGTGCGCCCTCAAGTCGAGGAAGGCAATCATGGCAAGATTGTAGCGATCGACATCGAAACTGGATCCTTTGAAGTCGCCGATGACTTGCTAGCAGCATCAAAACGTCTCCTGAGCAAAGTCTCAGATCCCCAGACCTGGTTCGTTCGCATTGGACATCCGGCAGTTGACCATTTTGGAGCACGCAGCTTGAGAACAACACGATGATGCAAGGGATCGTAAATCAGAATTGCGAGGCAACATTGTCGATCGTTGTTAAGAATGATTCGGCAACCCAATTGGTTGATGCTGTAATTGATACAGGCTTTTCCGGTTTTCTAACCTTGCCGTCCGATATTATCTCGGCTTTGGGGCTGAGTTGGGAGGGTCGGGATGTGGCGACGTTGGGGGATGGGACTTCCTGCACGTTTGAGGTTTTCCTCGCGATCGTGATTTGGAACGGGCAATATCGTGAGGTGTATGTTAATGAATCGGAGACTGTTCCGCTGATTGGGATGCGTTTATTGCGGGGTTATGATTTGCGGATTCAGACTATTGAAGAGGGTTCTGTTGTGATTGAATCCCTACCTTATCTCAATGAAAGTTAGCCGCGTAAATAGTGGCATATAGCAACCATGACGGATAGCATCAAGGTCTTGGAGTCGAAGTCTAGGACATCGATATGAGACAATAAACGTAGAAAAGGTTACATTCAACCGAAAAACTTTAATTCTAATAAGACAAGAGAAAATCCTGTGGTAATGACTCCTGATGCTCCTACTCAACTGCGCCGCCGCGCGGTCTTTCCTTTCACTGCGATCGTCGGTCAGGAGGAAATGAAACTGGCACTGATCCTTAACATCATCGACCCAAAAATCGGCGGAGTGATGATTATGGGCGATCGTGGCACCGGAAAATCCACCACCATTCGTGCCCTCGCGGACCTATTGCCTGAAATTGACGTGGTTGCAGATGACCCCTTCAATAGCCATCCTACGGATCCTGAAATCATGGGTGACGAGGTTCGTCTGTTTATTGAACAAGGCAAAACCGTTACGATCGCTAAGAAAAAAGTTCAAATGGTCGATCTTCCCCTCGGCGCAACGGAAGACCGGGTTTGCGGGACGATCGATATTGAAAAAGCGCTGTCTGAAGGAATCAAAGCCTTTGAGCCTGGATTGCTGGCCAAAGCCAATCGGGGAATTTTGTACGTTGATGAAGTCAATCTTTTGGACGATCATCTTGTAGACGTTCTGCTGGACTCCGCTGCTTCCGGCTGGAATACCGTAGAACGCGAGGGAATTTCTATTCGTCATCCAGCCCGATTCGTATTGGTGGGTTCCGGCAACCCAGAAGAAGGCGAACTGCGGCCCCAACTGCTCGATCGCTTCGGGATGCACGCTGAAATCCGCACAGTCAAAGACCCAGAACTGCGGGTCCAAATTGTTGAGCAACGCACCGAATTTGATTCCAATCCGCCGACCTTCTTGACGCAGTTTCAAACGCAGCAAGATGGTCTCCAGGAAAAAATTGTTCAAGCTCAAGACCGACTCAAAAACGTCAAACTAGACCACGAGTACCGCGTCAAAATTTCGCAAGTCTGTTCTACGCTGGACGTAGATGGATTGCGCGGAGATATTGTGACCAACCGCGCAGCTAAAGCCCTTGCCGCCTATGAAAATCGCACTGAAGTCACAGTGGATGACATTCGCCGCGTCGCAACTTTGTGTTTGCGTCATCGCTTGAGAAAAGATCCGATGTCTTCGATCGACACAGGTAGCAAAGTTAGCCAAGTATTTAACGAAGTATTTGGTATGGAAGAATAGACTGGCTTCTGTTTCGCCCAATAGTCTACGACGGAAATAAACCCTCCCTCAAGAGAGGGAGAGTTGATGCTTTACGTGGTGAGTGTCAGGGTGGCTAGGGGACATTGGCGATGCCAACGAACACCTATGGATACAGCAAAATCTTATAAGTC
>JANMIS010000869.1:0-12866 GCA_031375925.1 Synechococcales cyanobacterium OTE_70_concoct_197_sub | reverse complement strand
TGGAGGCGAGACATGAGTACTAATCTCTACAACCCGACCGACCTGGAATACGTCATTGACTCGATCTTTGTGATCTCTGCCGAACACGAACTAATCATGGGGCAATGCCTCACCGATCGGATTGAAGCTTTTCTAAAAGGGCATAGCATCCCAGTATCGGACCCATTGCCGGATCTCCTCTCAAAAGTCCCGATCGGAATCCTCAAGGATTTAAGGGCAAAGATGATCCGGCTGATGGGAGGGGATGAGGTTCGCAAACGCCTTCAAGAATCTCCACCATCCTACGGGAAGGACGAAGAAGAAGAGGAATACTCTTTCATTTTTGAATACGAAGAAGAAGACTGCGACTTTTAGCAACAATTTGGAGACTAAATCATGAGACTAACTAAACAGTCCGCCACTGAAGACAGCATTCAGATCTACCTCCGAGAGATTGGACAGATACCGCTACTGACACACGAGCAGGAAATCACGCTAGCCCGATCGATCGCATCATCGGCAAAGCTTGAAGGCCTCCGATCGAAGTTAGCTGAGACCCTTGGCGTAGAGCCATCGCAGTCAGCATGGGCTGAAGCTGCTGACTGTGATGTTCAAACTTTGACCCGAACTCTATCGATCGGTCGTCGGGCCAAGGACCGGATGATTACTGCGAACCTTCGCTTGGTGGTGTCGATCGCCAAGAAGTATCAGAACCGAGGACTGGACCTGATGGACTTGGTGCAAGAGGGTTCGATCGGGCTGGTGAGGGCGGCGGAGAAGTTCGACCACAAAAGGGGCTACAAATTCTCGACCTATGCCCATTGGTGGATTCGTCAGGCGATGACACGGGGAATCTCCCAGCAGAGTCGGAACATTCGCCTCCCAGTCCATCTCTACGAGTCAATCAACAAGTACCGGAAAACGGTCAGAGGGCTTGCGGCGGAACTCAGGCGGAACCCGCAAAAGGAGGAGATTGCGGCCCAGATGGAGGTCTCAGTCGATCAGATCGACAAGATTCGTGAATACTCCCAAAACACGGTTTCCGGGAACAATCGAATTGGCACCGACCAAGACGCTGAATTATTTGATTTTATCCCCGCCACCGATATCCCCAGCCCGGATGAAGAGGTCTACGATCGGCAACTTAGCGATCGAATTGGGGAAGTTTTGTCCTATCTCCCCGATCGGCAGCAGCAGTTGCTCGTAATGCGATATGGCCTGGATGGGGCTAAACCCAAGACTCTCAATGAGTGCGGCGAAGTCCTCGGTTATTCGAGGGAACGGGCTAGACAGATTCTCGCGAGAGCAAACCGATCGATTCGGGTTGGCCAGAGGAAAAACCTCCTCGCAGGGTTCTTGTAATGCTCAAACATTTAGATCTATTCAGCGGCATTGGCGGATTTAGCCTTGCTGCTCAGTGGACAGGCGGGATTGAGACTACCCAGTTCGTGGAGATAAACCCATGGTGTCGAAGACTTCTTAATCAAAACTTCCCCGGAGTTCCAAATCATGACGACATCACAACTTTCACTAGCCATCGAGGACAATTCGACCTCTTTACAGGGGGGTTCCCATGTCAAGATCTCAGCGTTGCCGGGAGTCAACAGGGGATTAAAGAGGGCACTCGATCGGGTTTGTTCTTCGAGATTGTCCGACTCATTCGCGAGTGTGGACCTCGCTACGTCCTGCTGGAAAACGTCCCAGCTCTCCTTACTGCCAACAGAGGGCGGGATATGGGAACAGTACTCTGGGAGCTTTCCCAAGTCGGGTACGATGCGGAGTGGTAAGTTATATCGGCAAACTCCTTGGGGGCCTCCCACGTCCGAGAAAGACTCTGGATTGTGGCCTACCCCAACAGCATCGGACATGCGATCTCGGAACGGGAAGAACGTGGGGAAATACAAGAATGGGGGTTTCTACCTCCAGACGACGAAGGGAAGGAGTTGCGTCCGAGTCACCAACGTAATGAACTTTCTCGATCGCCCAGACTTAGCGACATCGCCAGCGTTCCGCGAGCAAATGATGGGCTACCCGGAGGGGTGGACGCTGGTGAGAGGTTGAAAGCTTTAGGCAATGCGATCGTCCCTCAGTGCGCAGAAATCCCACTCCGAAGAATTCTGGAAATTGAAAGGCAACTGAATGGGATTTAAAACACAACGCCAACAGCAGATCGATCGGCTGAATGGACAAATCCGATCGATCGAACAAACGACACGAACACCAGAACGCGATCGGCTTTTGCGGTCGCTCCGACGATCGCTAGAACAATTAGGAGAAACATGAAATGGAACAATTACCAAAACAGCTTGAAGGACAATCGATCGATTCCTCGGAGGCAATGTAATGGCCTATCCAGGGACCAAAGCCTCGCGCACCGACGAACTGGAGTGCATCACACAACGATCGTGGACTTGGGCCGTCGATGCCTTCTACGGCCCCGGCGGATTGACCAAGGCGTTTCTCGATCGGCATCAGGCGAAGTTCCCGATCGCTGGGGAAATCTTTCTCCCACTGCGAAATCTATATCAATCAGATATAGATCTGGAAGAGTTGTGCTATCGGGCGTTGACTCAAATTGAACAGGTCGGCGAAGTTGAGTTTTGGGAGTGTGTGAGGGCGTCCCTCCGATCGGAATCCCTGAAACATACCGACGCCGAAGCATTTATCATCCTTAACAATCTCAGCTACGGGAACGGAATGCGCCATGGCAAGAGGAAGGACGGCACGATCGCCCATAATCTCAAATTGGCAGATGAGAAACTGAAAAATTTACGGACTCGTGGGACATTTATCAACCCGATCGCGCTGACCCCTAAAACGGTTTATGCCAACTGGCGATCGGCATTGATGGCGGCATCGGGCCGGGAGTCGATCGCACTCCTTGACCCACCCTATCTCAATGCAGGTGCAATCTATCCCAACGAGAATCCCGTACTCTGTGCCTGTCCTCCAGTGGAACTGGCAATGCAACGCGGATACGGGGCGATCGTGGCCTACAACAGCAACGACATGACCCTTGATTTTATGCTCAACCGACTAGCCTCTAAGCACGGTTATTCGATCGAGATGATGATTACGAATTGGAACACTAAGTACTCAGCTAAATCGCAGAAAAAACAATCAACAGAAGCAATGTGGATATTTCACAGAGGAGATTTGAAATGAGTGGCTACATCCTGGAAAGCGGCGGAATGATCGAACAAAATCGTTACGTAGAGCTTCAAAAACGGCTTCAGATTATTGGTCACGATCGGCGGCGGCGAGGACTCCCCAATACGGTTCTCCGCAAAGAGAATTTGGATATGTGCGAATCCCAAATTTTGGATATGTTTTGGGATTCTACCCCAATTTTTGGGAACGCAATCCATCAACAAATGCAATATTTTGGGCATTCGCTCAGAACATCCCAGCGCGGGCTAAAAAGGCTTCGAGAAAAGGGGATTCTCTGCCTGGATGGACGATCGTATCGCTTGCTCGATTTAAGCTCTGATGCCCCGATGGAAATTGGCGCTCCGATCGTCTTCCTCCCTGGCACAAAGTCTCAGAAAACAGGGCACATCGTTGAGATGAGGGAATTGAAAAGCGGGCCGGGGGGGATTCATCCGATCGCAGTTCTCTCAACTGGGCAAACGATGTTTGTCAATCCAGAGACGGCGAAGGTGGATGTCAGCCAAACGACTCTCGAAGATCGCCTTCAATGGCTGCTTAGCAACCTGATTACCGCAGTGAGCAGGGAAACGGCGGTACCTGCATCCGTGATTTGCCTGAAGGCTTTTCGTGACGGCATTCCGCAGCCGTCAAAACTAATAAAGACCGCCGTTCAATCAGGGAAAATCCGTCGAGGGCATATGGCGTCCTCTCGTCAACGAGAGAGTATTTACTGGAAAAATCTGTAACCCAACCAACCCAAACGAGGCCAAAACTATGAAAGAATCAGCAAAGCTCGAATTAATCAAGGCCGCACTCGAAAAAGCTCCCGCATCCACGCGATCGCAACGAATCAGGAATGCGGCGGAACTCGCGAACATCGATCGGATGATTGAGCTATCCAGAAAGAAGGAATTAGCACAAGAAGCGAAAGTGTAGTGGAATAGAGTAAGCAGGGAAAGAAATTAGACCTTCTTTCCCTGCTCTAACAAGTCTGTACTAGAGGTACAAAATGTCTGACTTAATTTGGCGTGAATTTAATGGGAAGTCAATCCGTCACCGGGCGGATGGATTCATGAGTCTGACCGATATGTGTGAAGCGAACGGGAAATTGTTCGGGAACTGGAACCAACTAAAAGCAACGAAAGAATACCTGAAAGCCTTGCTAGATAAGCACTATTGGAATTGCAATAGTGGCCCAATCGAGATAAATGAAGGCGGAAATCATGCTTCTGGATTGACTGGCACATGGGGCGATCGTCGGGTTGCGATGCGACTTGCTCAATGGCTCTCCCCAGAATTCGCGCTACAGGTTGATGAATGGGTTGTTGAATTAATGGAAGTTGGCACAGTGTCGATCGCCCAACCTCAACAGCCCATCCGTCAACTTGCCCCACAGTGAGACCTGCTTGACTATCTAAATGCGGCGAAGTCGATCGGCATTGACCAAGACCCGATCTTGAAGTCCCTCTTCTCCCAGCGCATGGCTGAACAACTCGGAGGCGGCCACGAACCCGTCAGTATGCCAGTTGTTCTAACTGTTCGGGCGATCGAACTTGGCATCTCTCAATCTGAAATTGGAACAGGTTCACAGCTTGGAAAGTTCATTGTTGCCCGTGGGTTTGAGCCTAAAGGAAAGTCACAGCACGGGAAGTATCCAGTGAACTGCTACGATCGCACACCTGACTTGGATGCGGCGATTTTGAACTTTTTCGATCGTTCACCCTCTGAAGTTTTGGCGGTGGCGTGATGGGAGTTAAAGGGAAACGCGGCGGCGCACAACCAGGCGGCGGACGGCCTAGGCTGTGGTCTTTGGTCAATGGAGAGCCGCCACGCTTGATAAACTTGCGAGTGCCTGACTCAGTGGCAAAAGAGGCACAACTAGCAGCACTGCTACTCGACAAAAAAGACCCGCGCATCATCGCCTTTTTCGCCTCACTAGAACAAGACTGACAAAGCCAACAAAAAGCCGATCGTGAGGTGCGATCGGCTTTTTGTTGGCTAATGGACTGTCTTAAATGATACGATCGGTTGGCGTCACTCAGATTTTGCAAACCTCGAACAAAAGCTTCTCATGCCTCACCCCGCTTCCCCGATCGCTGACCTTGCCCAAATCCGTGAGGACGTTGCAGACCTCCGTAGCCGCTTTGACTCGATCGTGTCTCGGTTGAGTCTGCCACCTCGACTACCTCACGCGATCGAGCCATCGCGATCGCGCTAGAATCTGGGCATCTCTCAAGTCTCCTGACCGGGAACGATCGGCAGTATTCGATCGTTCCCGGTTTTTATTTGCGCAAAAAAGCCGCCCCCAAATGAACGAGAGCGGCGATCGGTTTGTGTTTGGCTAGTCGGGGAACTGTTGAACCTGCAAATAGTCAGGCCACTCGGAGACAATTGCGCCTTTTTTGTCTGAGATGGGCCAGTCTATTGCTGGATAATCGCTGCATTCGGCTTCGTCTCGACTGAAAGGCTGCGCGCCCAATTGCTTAACAAGTACCGGAACTCGATCGTATCGGCACTGCTCCACGATCGAGTTCAAGTGATCGATGTTGCAGCCCCTTGCCCCGTGACCAGACTCCCCGCCGCAGATAGCCCAGTCAATTGACTCCATGTGAGGGATCTTGACTTCTTCTAGCAACGGTTCACAACTTAGAAATCTTAATGCGGCTGGAGTTTGGGCAAGTAGTGAAATGCGATCGTCCGCAGCCTTTTGATTCTCAACTGTGACCCCGAGCCACACATTAGGCAGAGGAAAGATAGTCTCAGTTGTTGCTAATCTCGATCGGCTTAAATCTTGGAATCTTGATAAAGAGGGATAACAAGATCTTGCTATTGCAGCATTGATGGGTAACGGTTTTTTCATCCGCTTTTGAAAGTATTCCAGCATTCGATCGGGGCGCTTGGTCAGCACTTGATATGTATGATGCGGGGTCAAAGCCATCACAGCAAAGATTTGATCCAGTTGTTCAAATGGGACTGATTCATGAAATAAATCTGACATTGAGTTGACGAAAATCCGTCGAGGTTTACGCCACTTTATCGGAATCTCCAGTGATTCAGGGACGAAGTTTACAGTGCCCGTCCACTCAGCTCTCCCGTTCTTCTTTTCCGTCAAGCCATCGTAATAGCGCAGTCTGCCAGGATTGGCAAGCTTTTGCCCCATGGCATTATTCCGGTAGGCTTGCCCGATCGCATAACAGTTTCGGCAACCTTCTGAGGTCTTAGAGCATCCCACAGTCGGGTTCCAAGTCTCATCGGTCCATTGAATTCCAGTAGTCATGATTGCGCCTCAACAAAGTCTATAAAATATTCGCAGTCGATGCCAGGATCCGGGTCAAAGCGGGTGATCCATGCGTTTTGTTTCTCCCGAAACTTCCGTTTGTACTCGATCGATCGCAGGCATCGTGAAGCCAGTGGGCACCGATCGTTTGAGCAATGGCTGTCATTGTTGGGAAGTCGCCTCACTGGCCAACCTCCACTGATGTTCCCATCGGCGTGGGTTCTTCAACCTGATCGGGGCTTTGCAATCCTGAAAGACTGGGAGTTAGGGATGTGGACAGCCAGTATGCCGGAGCTACAAGATCATCGGCATCGGATTGAGAAATGATGTAATCACTGACAATAGATTCGGCCCACTTTTGCTTCTGGCTATCCTCAAGCTTTATCATAGCCGTATGGATCGATCGGGCTTCGTTCGAGGGATCTCCGTCGTGGTTGGCCGCTAGCAGAATACAGAAGCGCGTTCTATAAGAGAATTCATATCTCCCTCCACTTTCAATGGCGTAAGTGCCAATAAAGATGTATTGAGTTTTCATTGAGGTCTCCTGTTTTTTTTGGTTTGCTGATATCTAGACTGATGCTCCGTTGCGCCACTCTTCAGCATTGAGGAACCTGAACCCAGCGGCGAGGGCAGCGGCTTTGTCTTCAGGCCGATCGCCGATCATTATGCGATCGGTCCAATTGCCCAACTGAGGCAAGATGTTGGCCCATGTGAGCATTCCCGATCCAGGCTTTCGATAGTTCTCAATCAAGATTCCATCGCAGGTTACCTCTCCCACTTTCCAGATCCGATCGGTTGTCTCGGGATGGTCGTAGATAGCATCCAACGTCTTCATCATGTCGATGCATCGTTGCCCAGCCATGTCAGGACAGAACATTGCAACGTCAATCCCGCACAGATCGGCGGCAAACTGAATCTCTTCGATCGCAGACTCGATCGTCTTGTACTGCACTAGGATGCGATCGTTCGTCGTAAAGTCGAAATCTTGAGTAGATGTTTCGACACAAAGATACGGCCCGGATGCCCCGATCGCTTCAGCCGTAAAGATATCCCCAGAGAAGAAGTTTTCGCCTTCATCTGAATCCATGATCTGAAATCGTTGCCCGACTCGTAGTGTGATTGCCGACACCCCAAACCAGTCACACCCGCCTTGGTTTGAAGCAATCGCCAACGACCACCCATCAGCCCGAAGCCGATCGATCGCCTCTCTGACCCCAGGCATTAGCCCCTGGTCTTGTGGGTTTTTGGGAAACCTGGCCCCAGAGATGGGCTGTGTCAAGGTTCCGTCTTTGTCTAGTACTGCGAGTTTCATTTTGTTTCCTCCTTCAATAATTGGTAAATCCTCGATCGCGAAAGCCTCATCTTCTTGGCGATCACAGGGACTTTAAACCCCTCCGATCGCAGCTTTAAAGCCTTCGCCCGTTTCTTCGTATCCGGGCGCGGCCCGCGCTTCTTTGGTTCTTTTTGAGGAACCTTCCACGCCTCTAGATCTGCCGTGGGGATTTGCTGCAACATCGCCATCAATCCTGCCAGATCTAGAGACTCCGAGTACCCAGGGAACAGGGTGCGGAGGTCACGAACTGAACCTATGCGGACATAAAATCCCCGCTCTTTTAGCGCATCCTCAATACCATAGAGGAGGCGCGATCGTGATTGCATAAAATTGCGCTATAAATACCCTGAAAGCCTACCTACGTAGTTTAACGCAGCGCCTCAACTTGTCAAGCTATTTACCTAAAATATATTTTTGGAAATCCCTTGACAATCGATTTATCAACGAATAGTATTAGGTATGCGAAAGGCGATCGGTTCCCGCAAAGAAGCCCGATCGCCTTTCTGAAACCCCTTATCTAGCAAGGAATTTCACGCATTATGACACAATCTCGTTTCCGCTACGATCGATTTTCCGGCTGTACTCAGCCTGTCGCAGACAACTCCGCTCTTTGGGCGTTGGCTCAACTGCACCATTCTCAAGGGATTTACGATCCCTCCTGTGCTGTGACAGGTGATGAGGTTGCCATCTACCGCGCCTTCTACAAGACGGATTTAGGTGGCGACATCAAGGCTGGCATTAAAGCCCGTAAAGCCCGTGACTGGTGCGGTCGAAGCTCAGTTGATGTCGATCGTTCATCCCACTGCCTTGCTGGGAATCGGGAAAGGCTTCTTGAGCTTGATGGAACCCGATGAATGCATCTGCAACCCAAACTACGGAGTTGCTAACCCTGCCTGTGCCGTCCATTAATTGATTCAACCTTCTGCCTTTTCACTGTCCATGCGATCGGCAACTACCACTGCCGATCGCGCTTACTCAATCAAACAATCAACCATGAAATTCACCTCAGTTCTCACGATCGCCACGATTCTTTCCACTGCAACGATCGCAAATGCTGCTGATTCCGGCCCCGTAAAGGCTTGCTTGGTCCGCGCCCAAGCCGATCGCGCCGCTGCCATTGCAACTGGCACCCCTCGCAATGTTGCCGATGAGGCTTGGGCTGCTGCGGTGGCTAAATGCAAAGCTAAGGCTTCTGCGGCTATCTTCGGCTATCTTGCCTTTAAGCCAGCCCCCAGTACCTCGGAGCCAGCGCCCACGACTAAAGGCCCGAAACTTCCACGCTTGACGATCGCGGCCAATGCAGAGGGCTTGACCGATACCTTCGTGCCAAAACCGAACAAGCCACCCAAACAAACTCGTGGCGGTGGGACTCGGCTGGTTGACCTGATTGCCGAGGGTGTCGATGTTCCGACACTTCCTCGATGCTCTCAGCCTCCTTGTCTCCCAGGATCGACAACGATGTTCAGCCCAAATCCTGAAGCGCCTGAGCAAGGCACTCGGGGGAATCTTCCCCGGATGTTCGCCCAAACAATCGATCGGCATGTCCCGCCCGGTCGCCGAGGTTCGCCTAGTGGGACTGCTGGGGGTGGGACTCGGATGAGTGTTGCTCATTACTTCGGGTAGGATGTGTGCGCCGCAGGGTTTTCTCTGTGGCTTTCGACCATGCCGATCGGGGTCAGGCGGTGCCCCTCGCACATCGCCAAACAAGCAAAACTCAAAAAACAACTGAAATCATGGCTGCTAAAAAAATAATGGTCCTTGATAGACCTGCAAGCGTTCGCATTCACGAAGTGGGGAGACTCTTCAAAGGTCACCCTAAAGGTGTTGGTGCAAATGGGAAAACCACGATCGGACGGGATTACAACAGTCACTATCTACGGTTTGAACCTGACGATCGATTCAAAAATGAACCATCTGAACAAGGGTTCCCAAATCTGTACGAGGAACTAAAGGCACGATGGGAGAAGCTTATTGCTCGTCAATCTGTCAGTGTAAAACTCCCTTTCTCAACCCTTGAGGAATGCCTGTTCCTTGACAACTCAGTGATTATCAAGTGGGGAACCGGGACGAAGAAAGCCGCATCCTGTGATGGCACAACCTGCACTCTTTCTTTCAAGACTGAGAAGGTTAACGGGAAAAATCAACACGTCTTCGATCGCACACCAAAACCCTGCATGGTCGGTAGCGACGGCATTTGCCCTATGGGTTGTGCCCCAAAAGCTCTTCTGAAGCTAATCATTCCCGATCTGTACCCTGGCGGAATTGTTGTTTTCCCGCTTGGTAGCCCGATCGATATTGATTCTGTCCGTGGAACACTGGCAAGATTTCAGCAATATCCGCTCAATGGGATCCCCTTTTCACTGTTCAGGAAGTCCACGAGGGTCAACTATTCCGACGATCGCGGGGACCAAAGCCGTGATAATTGGGGTGTGAACCTAGACATTGATCCGATCGTTGCATCTAAGCTGATGGCCAAAACAGAGCGGAGGTTCGAGCGATTCCTTGAAAGCGACGATGACATTATTGACGTTGAAGCGATCGAACCCCAACGATCGTTAGCGCCATCAACAGCCCACCCCTCTGCCCCAAACTTCCAGAAGTCCGACGACGGGTTTAACTTCCTAAATCAAGTCCGCGCCGCTCTCAATGAAGCAAGTTTAGAACTGCTGTCTGAGGCCGTTGAGATTGCCACAGAGCTTGTTGAGTCGGGTTACTACGATCGGTCGGGCCTAGCATTCATCAGTCGCGAAGAAGCTCGCGCACGATCGAATATCCGAGAAATGGGGGCGCAACCGATCGCAACTCCAAAGCCTGCTAAACCTGCGACTGCTCCGATCGCACAGAGCCAAGTTAAGTCAACGAGCGCAGCATCGGGCCAAATCAATTTCTTCCGCACGAAAACCGAAAGCACTGCCGCAGATATTAAGGCAATCTGCGATCGGCTGAACTATCCAAAGTCATCCGCCGAGATGACCGACGACCAAGCGATCGTAATCGTCGGAGAACTGCTGATCGAGTGGGCGGTAGAGTCCAAGTGGATCGATCGTGAGATTGCCGTTGTGATGGTCTCGAAATCGATCGAGGATACGACTACGAGTGCTGAACTCTGGGATGACTTCGTGCTGAGAATTGAGGCATTTAAGGCGGAAACGGGGGCAGCAAAATGAAGCGGATTAGCTTTGCACTCACAACGAATCAGGTCCTAGCCAAGACCAAAACCGTAACTCGTCGGATGGGCTGGAATACTCTCAAGGCGGGCGATCGGCTTCAACCCATCTACAAAGGCATGGGTCTCAAAAGAGGGGAGAAGCCGAAGTTCCTAAACGGCCCGATCGAAGTGGTCTCCGTCCGCAAAGAACCGATCGAAGCTATCACCCAATCTGATGTTATCGCCGAAGGTTTCCCCGACTGGACACCACAGGATTTTATCGATTTCCTGTGTAAGAAGCACAGCGTCAAACCAAGCCAAATCGTGACTAGGATTGAGTTTCGATACGTTTCTGAAGAGTAAAAGTAAACCTATTGGGCGATCGTCGATCGCCCTTCTTTTGGAGAAAACAATGGACAGCATTCTAATCAAGATTCAAAAGCTTCTCAGTCTGGCCTCATCCGCCAACGAGTACGAAGCGCAACGAGCTAACGAGAAGGTTCAAGAGTTGCTGTTGGCGCATAATCTATCGATCGCTGACCTGCCAAAATCGCAATCAGATGTCGAGCAGACGGAAGTACTTGCGGGGACAAAAACCGTGAAGTGGAAAAAAGACCTTCTGACGGCGGTGGCATTCTTCTATGATTGCCAGACCTTGACGGCTAGCAAACATAAATCTGTGGTCACTTCGATCATCGGAAGCTCCGCGAACTCAGCGGTAGTCGCATTGATGTTCGATTATTTCGTGAAGGCGATCGATCGGGTTGTTGCCGAAGAGAAACGCCTTGGACGATTGCCGTCGGGAGTGCTGACTTTTCGCCATGGAGTAGCACTTCGGATATCTGCAAAACTGTCTGAGCGCAAGGCTTCGATCGCTCGTGATGGGTTTACAAATGAGTCCGGCAACGTGAGCGCGTTGGTTGTCCAATCCCAGTCGGCACAGGCGAGAGAGCAGACTGAGGTATGGCTCGCGGAGAACTGCCCTGATGCGAAGAGCAGGCGGACCAGAATTAAGGCAAGTAGTGATCTCAACAGCGGATACCGGGCAGGCGATCGGGTCGGTGTCGATACTCAGTTGAATCCAGTAACACAACGGCAACTTGCAGGAGCGGCGAAATGACCCTCTTTGACCTCTCCCAGTACGAAACCCCGGCACCGATCGAACCTTTCGAGTTCATCGAGCATCAGCCCCCAGGGCAACCGATTGCCTTGAACTACCTGCCAACAGGTACCCGATCGAAAGCCACAAAGAGGAATAGACCTAGTGCTAAAGTCGATCAAAACTAAAGCTGCCCGATTGTCAATCCCGACAGAGCAGGAAGAACAAGCCGCGCTAATTCAATGGTGCGATGCATACACTGATCGCCGCGCTTCCCTCATCTACTCGCATTTGAACGGAATGAGGGCTTCGATCGGTGCCGTTGTCAAAGCTAAAGCGGCGGGAGCACGTAAAGGCATCCCTGATCTGTTCCTACCCGTTCCGTGCGGTGAATTCCACGGCCTTTATATCGAGATGAAACGGGTTAAGCTCGGGACACTCAGTAGTGAACAAAAAGCATGGATTGATGCGCTGTCAGAGCTTGGCTACAGGGCTGAAGTCTGCAAAGGGCATCAGTCGGCGATCGAGGTAATCAAACAATATCTGGAGAGCTAATGTCCCAACAACCCTGCCATAACTGCCCATTCCGATCGGACATCCCGCCGTATATCCCCGCAGAACGGTATCTCACGATCGGCTATGCTATGCAAAATGACGGATCTTTCGACTGCCACAAGACCGCCCACAACGAATCTGTTAGGAACTCCCCCTGTATTGGGGCCATTTCAGTGCTGGAGAGTGAGGGTGACGCACTGGCTAACGTCATGGTTAGACTAGCAGCAAGGTCAGGGCTTGTTCGATGGCCGATGCGTCATGAGGTGCCTGTGTACCGATCGTTCAAACAAGCTGCGGAGGCTGCGAAACTCTAGACGAGGTTGAG
>JANMIS010000866.1:0-1299 GCA_031375925.1 Synechococcales cyanobacterium OTE_70_concoct_197_sub | reverse complement strand
GTTAAGTGGATCCAGTCCGCTGCACCACCAGCCGCCGTCTTCTAAGTGGGCGTAGCGGTAAAGCAGTCCTGCGGCGAGTCTGCCGGAACGGGTACGATCGAGGCTGGGCGCGTAAAGCAGGTAGGAATATGGGGTGTCGCCGTCAAGGCTGGTGACGTTGGCGCGGATGAGATCTGGATCCACTTGGCTTAAGATCCAGTCCTGCCAATGGGGAGATTTTATGATTTTTCCCTTAAAGTTTGCTTCGGATTGGGGAAAGTCTTGCTGGGAAAGGGGTTGGGGCTTGTCAGTTGTGAGCACAATCATGAGAATCAGTCCGTCTGGCGAGGGTTTTGGCTGTTCTCAGAGAGGTATTTTTCAGTTTTTTTTGCGAAATCTTGACAAGTGGGTTGCAAGCTGCGTCCAAGTTTGTCTAGAATACTCATACGAACTGAAGTCGAAAGACTGCGGCGCGTCTTCAAGACCGATTTTTGGCGTTCTTTATTGAATCCATTCGCTCTGGTTGTGGAACAACTTCTTCTTCTTCTTGTGTCTTCGGGAAAAAGTTTTGCAAGAGAAGTAAAACGGTAATAGATACCTTTGTTGAAGCCCTTTCTGTTGCTAGCAGTTGGGGTTTCGCAGTATCTAGCCATCTTTTTTTAACAGGCTATTGGATCCGCCAATCGGTCATAACATGCCGCAGCGTTTCTAATGTCTCTCCAAAAATACGATCGTCATTTAATCACGATCGCGCTACCATCTGATCTGGTTTAGCCGATCTTTTAAGAATTGTTTGATGCTTTTTTGTGAAACTAGATCATGCGATCTACAAATAAGGCTTTTTTACTGGATCCGTTGAGCATTTACCTGAAATTTCGTTGAAGACGTTCTAAAAATTGATTACAGTGCTACACGCGCTAGTTTCTCTAACCTAAACTAGCGCCATTTTTGTTATTTGATGTGACTGTTCTCTAAGGGTTGGCACTTTTACGATCGTGCTTTTTGGGTTTAGGTTGGGGTTAGTGAGATGGCTGTTTTGATTTGGGCTACGGATAAGTTCCTATTTTTGGTTTTTGGTCTTTGTTCTTCTTTTGGTGTTTCTTCAAAAGTTACTTTGATGTCAAATTCTTCGCATTCTTCTATGACTTTTTTGAGATTGAGATCGTTGGGTGCGTAGAGGTGTAGGCGTTTTGTGTGGTTGGGGAAGAATTTGCTTTTTAGGATGAGATGTCCGAAGGCTTCTTTCCAGAGGTGAAGGGCTTTGACTTCGATGATTTCGGTGGCGGTGAGGAGATCGACGGGTCCCCAAGGGGTTGGGGC
>JANMIS010000844.1:0-8828 GCA_031375925.1 Synechococcales cyanobacterium OTE_70_concoct_197_sub | reverse complement strand
CAAATGACGTCCTTGCCCATAAACCCCCAGATCACTATTTGCGCGAGAATCAGGCTTGAAAACCGGTGACTGTTATATCGTAACCGTCTCTGGTTTTATCTCAGGGGGAGTTGACTGCTGAGGCGGAACTGCTGCTGGCGTTGTGATGGGATCTGCCACTTGAGGGGACTGTTGGATGGCAGGCGCGTTTGGCCTTACGATCGGTTGCTCAGGCGTCTGAACAGATGCTGGGGAATCTGGATTGTCCGTCGCTTGCCCATTCAAGATTTTCCTCACGATCGCGACGTTGGGCGACGTCAAGGTTGTTACGGTGGAGACATCGGAATTATTAAGGCCCGTGGGAGTTACGCTCGGAGCGGCCACCGCAATCGCAGGAACGATCGGGGAATTACCCGCCAGTTGAAGGTTTACTGCATCCAATATTTCTTGATTAACTGCCTGCAAACCAAAATTCTCAACCATATCGATTTCTCGATAAAGCGGACTGGTACTCAAAAAGGTCTTCAGATCGAAAGTTTCCACCCGATCGATCCGATTTTTAATCACAACAGCCATCTGCCCCGCATACAGGTCTTGCTTCTGCCCGCCCGTGGTGGTGATATCCATGGGACCCAAGGGATTATTAGTCAAAGCCCCCATGATGGTCGTGTCAGTCTCTTGTATGTACCGAATGAAAAGCGCCGAGCCTCGAACACCCGCTTTAGCGTTGCGCGTATGAAATTCAGTGTTGCCCTGACCGGGAGGCACCAAGAAAAGGTAAGTCCCGTTGCCTAAGTCAAAGCGACGAGTATTGGGGGTGAAGCGAAAGGTTGCCAGTTCACCGACTTTTGCAAGGGTTCCATCGTTAAACCTGAGTTCGGCACGGGAAGACTTTCGCGTCTCGATTTGGTCGCCACCGTTACTTAACCGATCGTTCACTTGCGCATTTCGGCGCATTGTCTCATTTTTTAGCAGCAGCTCAACCTGATTCACCACCTTGCGGAGGGTTGCGTAGGTGAGAGGAGTGGGTCCCGCTAGAGCCGGAGATAAACCTAAGGCTAAGGTTCCACCCAGCGTAGTCAAGGAGAGTAGAGATCTCCACCTTAGAGCAAGCTTTCGCTGAATATCCATAAAAGACAGACTCCTAAGATTTGACAACAACAGAGTGAGCAGCGACTTCAAAGCCTAAAACCTAGAGGTAAAGAGGTAGGAGACAGCAGGGAAGTTTTCAAAACAAGAAAAAAGAACTTGGAGCTTCAGCAAACCACAGTGAGCGTCAAGAGTGAGCGTCAAGGGGAACTTTGTCTCAGAGTTTTCACGCAAAGTATATAGAATTATGGAGACAAATTTAAAAATGTTTCCACAAAAATTCAAACAACGGTCCGATCCGTAATTATGCTGTGACGGCTATGCACATTAAACTGGCATCTGGTTGCATTAAAACCCAAAATGTAACAGAGGGGTGCTCTTACGGACAGCAAATGGACATTACGCTAGGCGGAGGACTAAAGGTTATACTTAAGTATATGTACAGAGATTAGATATGGCTAGTCTAGGGTCATTAATTGGTGATCATTGGGGTTAATCGAGAAACTGGGGCTTGCTGAACTCATGGGGTGCTGTTGATGAATCGGTCTATCGAAGGTATTTGGGTATGGTGAAGGGGTTGGAGAACGTGCGATCGACAGAACGTAGCCGAGGGAATAACCTTCATAGGGGCATTGCGATCGGGCTTGGGACGACGAGTTGGATCGTCCTAATTTCAAGTTTAGGGTTCTCTCGACTGCTCGCAACGCCCATCACCCCTGATGTTCAAAGCTCCCCACTCTCCACATCACCTTCCAGCAAGCCGCCGGATCTACCCACCCTAGACCCTCGCGTTGAACCCAGAATTGATCTTAAAGTTGACCCAAAAATCAGTCCCCTCAAGCAAAATCTACCCCAAGGCACCGATCCCGAGCTAGGTATCATTCGTCCCATTCCTTCATCGACCCCTTTAACCAACCCCAAGAATCCACCTGCCCCAAAGCTCGAAGAATCTGCGGATTTTGACCCAGAATTAGGGATCATCAAAATTCGTCCAACGCCGCCCCCGCCTCAGAAGCAACCGCGTCCAAAGTCACTCTATCTCCTGGGCCGCTTTGACTACTTTCAAAGTAACAATGTGCTGGCTTCAAACCCGCTAACGACCGATGCTTCGCTACGCAGTGGGCTATCCCTGTATTACGCCCCAGCTTTGGGTCCTAGAACTTACCTTTTGGCGATCGCGGAGTCAAGTTTGCTCCGCTATGGAACCGTGTCACGATTAAACTATGACGAGTTGCGCTTCAAGGTTGGGATTTATCAGCAACTCACTCCCCGAGTCTCATCTGAATTGGGCTGGAGCTATCAGCAGCTTACTTCTGCCAAAGAAAACTTACTGCATCCCTATCAGGGTGAGCGCTTTTTTAATGAAAATTCTCTGCGCTTCGACCTCACCCGCCAAGATCCGTTGAGTGATGCCATCCAACTCACGACGGGCTATCAGGTGCGATGGAATTTGACGGGGGATGTAGAGCGCTATAACCGTCTCGTGAATAATGGCTTTGTGTCGCTGAGCTATAAAATGTCGCCTCGGATGCAAGCAGGCATTGACTATCAAGCATCTTGGACTCACTTTCTACAGCAGTCTCGGGATGATATTTCCCACTACATTGGAACGCGCTTGAGCTATGGCCTGAGCGATCGGGTCTCCTTCAACGCTTTCGCAGGCCGCAGTCTTGGGAGTTCCAGTGATGCCCGCTTGAATCTGAATAGTTGGGTTTTTGGCGTCGGATTTGGGTTCAATGTCCCGCTATTTTAGACGTGATTATTCTTCAAAGATTTTAAAGATAAGTACACCAGTCGCTCCAGCTTCCAACATAGAGCTTTGCTTCAATTCCCACGAGAGAGAGAGAGAGCAGATTGACACAGGCTGTCACCCCAGAACCGCAGTAGACGATGATTTCAGGCATATCTTGAATAGCCGTCCACCGATCGGTCTGCCGCTCTATGGTAATAAACCCGCGCTCGTCTGTAACCTGTTGCCAGGGATAGCTCAGCGCGCCGGGAATATGGCCTGCCACGGGATCAATAGGCTCTCTGTCGCCCCGGTAGCGCACCGTCTCCCGCGAATCCACCAGCACCGTTCCAGGACGACCAATCCCAGCTTTGACCTGATGGATATCGACGGTCCAGTGGGATTGGACTCGGGGTGTGAACTGAAGGGCCGATCGCTCTGGCGGATGGTCTTTACTCATGGGATAGCGCATCCCCGTCCAAGCCTGCCAGCCCCCATTGAGGAGAAGGGTGCGATCGTGCCCCAAGTAGCGCAACAGCCACCAAGCGCGAGAGGCGTAGGACAGCCGTGCCGAATCGTAACAGACGACCCAAGTGTCATCATTGATGCCCATTTGACGGAGCTTTGAACTGAAAATATCTAGATCAGGAAGCGGATGCCGACCACCATGGGCTTGAACAGGACCCGCGAGGTCTTGATTTAGATGTAGGTAGTAGGCCCCCGGAATGTGATTAGTTTCATACTGATGAATCCCAGCGTCTGGCTCCATGAGAGAAAATCGACAATCCAAAATTACAATGTGAGGATCGTCTAGGTGCAATCGAAGCCAGTCCGCTGAAACGATCGGATTGACAGGCGGCTTAACCTGCGATCGATCTAGGTTATTCATGGCTGATCTCCCATCTCTTCCGAGAATCCGTTACAATGTCTCTCCAGTAAGGGCCATCGCCCATCGCCGGAGTTCATGAAGCTTATCATTTCATGATCAGTAGGGAATCGCTCCCTTTTTTTTGTGCAAAATTGTTGTCCCGGACTCTATGAATCATCCGATCGTCCCCTATATTCTCGAACTCGCCGCCCCCATTGCCCACAATCTGGGGCTAGAGGTCGTGTCAGCGGTCTTTCGGACTAACCATAGTCCTCCCGTGTTGCGTCTTGATATTCGCAATCTGACGGAGGATACCGGACTAGAAGACTGCACAAAAATGAGCCGAGCGCTGGAAGCGGTCTTGGACGACGAAGCGACTTCTCACCCGACGACGATGCCAGAGAACTATGTTTTAGAAGTTTCCAGCCCTGGGGTTCAGCGCGCTTTAAGTAGCGATCGTGAATTCATCTCCTTCCGGGGATTTTCGGTGTTGGTCACGGCTTCGGAACTGTGGGAAGGGCAACGCGAATGGTTGGGCAATCTCGTGAGTCGGGATGAGGAATTCGTCCATCTCAGCCAAAAAGGGCGCATCATAAAGTTGCCCCGCGAGATTGTGCAGAAAGTCCAACTGGACGATCGTAAATCCCGCTCCTAGACGTTTGACGCTGGGGATCGTATTTGACGAGGTTCTTCGGGATCAGCCTGCAACTTTTCTGACAATTCAATACACTTAACTCAATAAAACGGAGACATCCTAATGTCTAGCATTGCACTTCCCGGTCTCAAGGAAATGATTGAGAGCATCAGTCGAGACCGAAATCTTCCTAAAAGTGCGGTTCAAGAAGCCCTCAGAGAAGCCCTCATGAAAGGGTATGAACGGTTTCGCCGCACGCAACATCTGGAAACAGCTTCCTTTGATGAAGAATATTTCAATCACTTTGAAGTAGAACTCGACATCGAAGAAGAAGGCTTTCGGGTCTTAGCAACAAAAACAATTGTTGAAGAAGTCACCAGCATCGACCACGAAATCGATCTCAAAGAAGTCCAAGAAGTCGCCGTCGAAGCTCAGGCGGGCGATGCGGTTGTTGTGGATGTGACTCCAGAGCAAAGTGAATTTGGTCGGATGGCGGCGATTCAGACCAAGCAAGTCTTGGCGCAAAAACTCCGGGATCAACAGCGCAAACTGGTCCAGGAAGAGTTCCAAGAGCTAGAGGGCGCGATCCTTCAGGCCCGCATTCTGCGCTTTGAGCGTCAGTCGGTGATCATGGCTGTCACCAGCGGATTTGGTCAGCCGGAAGTCGAAGCAGAATTGCTCAAACGGGATCAGCTTCCCAACGACAACTACCGCGCCAATGCAACTCTGAAGGTCTACCTCAAAAAAGTTAGCGAAGGGGCACATCGCGGGCCGCAGCTTCTGGTGTCCCGTGCGGATGCTGGGTTGGTGGTGTACTTATTTGAAAACGAAGTGCCAGAAATCCAGGATGATGTGGTGCGAATTGTGGCCGTGGCCCGTGAAGCCAATCCACCGTCTCGCTTTGTGGGACCACGCACCAAGATTGCAGTGGATACCTTAGAGCGGGATGTGGATCCAGTTGGGGCCTGTATTGGGGCGAGGGGATCGCGGATTCAGTCGGTGGTGAATGAACTGAAGGGTGAAAAAATTGACGTGATTCGGTGGTCGCCCGATCCTTCTACTTACATTTCCAATGCACTGAGTCCGGCAAGGGTAACGGAAGTACGGCTAATGGATCCCGAAGGTCGTCAAGCACATGTTTTGGTGCCAGATGATCAGCTCAGTTTGGCGATCGGCAAAGAAGGCCAAAACGTTCGACTGGCTGCCCGTCTCACGGGTTGGAAAATCGACATTAAGGACATTAATAAGTATGACTATGCCGCTGAAGATGAGGCCATTGGCTACATTCTAGATGCCCGCGCAGAGCAAGCCGCCAAGCTTGCCGCACAGCAGCAGGATGAATACGATGATGAATATGACGAAGAGTACGACGATGAAGTTGACTCAGACTCTCAAGACGCCTCAGAGATTGATCTAGTCGATGAAGCTGGAGCATCTGATGCCTCCGATGAAAAGGGTGCGGCGGAGTCCGATGATCCCGAAAGCGCTAAGAATGTGGATGACTCAGAGGAGGATTCTGCTGAAGTAGAGGCTTCTGACGAACCAGAGGCGTAAGCGCTTAAACCCACTAGAAATAGGTTCCAAGAATAATTTTCTGGGGATCGGTTTCTAGTGGATTGCATTCCCTGTGAAGTTTATGGGGTTCTATGATTTCTCAACGCTGTTGTGTTAGTTGCCGTTTGATGGCCGATAAGTCTGAGTTCTGGCGAGTGGTGCGGACGGTGCCCGATCGGCAAATTCAACTCAATTCGGGGATGGGGCGATCGGCCTACCTCTGCAAAACCGAAGCCTGCCTGCTCTCAGCGGAAAAAAAAGATCGTCTGAGTCGTGCCCTCAAGGCCCCCGTTCCAAAAGATTTTTATAAAGTCTTAAGACAGCAACTTCCTGGAAGCTAAGACGATCGCTAAAGCCCTATGGTCGCAGAAATCGTCGCTAGTCGCCTACGTTTAGAATTGCTGCGATCGGCTTCCTAGGCTGTATGCTCCAAGAGATTGTGTTGTATACTTTCGGGTACGTTGTCGGGAATTTGTGGAAAACTCACAAACACCCAGCTCGTGACCTTAACTTTTGCTTGATGACCTGAAGTGCTTCCTCTACGAAGCCCCCAGTGCAGGACCTACCTGTCGTTCTCATCTAAATGTCTCTTCCAAGGGATTTAATTTAAGATGATTCGCCGTCCTGGCTGTCGTTTTAGTCAAAACAACAGAAGGCCAACAACCTATGTAGAATCACCATCTCACTTTTCCAAGAGGACTTAACCTGAATGAACAATGGGAAACTTAGAATTTATGAATTATCTAAGGAACTAGATCTAGATAACAGAGACCTTTTGACCATCTGTGAACAAATCAAGATCGCCGTCAAAAGCCATAGCAGCAGCATAACTGAAGAAGAAGCGACGGCCATTCGGACCGCTGCAAAGACCTACTCAGTCCCCAAGACGACCACTGCCCGTAAGACCACTGCCACCCCTGACGACGTGAGGAATGACGCAACTTTGAGTAACCAGAAGAAACAGCAAATCTTAGAAATCCGTCGCCCGGTCCAGCGTGCGGAAGAACAACTGGAGCGTCCAGAACTATCCGGACCACCGACGATCGCTACTACGTCGCCTCCAATAGCTGCACCCAATTCTGCGTCTGGTCCCAAGTCGAGCGAAGTCAGCAAGCCCAGCCATCCTGAAGGTGGAAAGCCCAGTCAGCCGAGCAAGCCTGCCGTCAAGATCGTGGCAGCCGAGAAGCCTGAAGCAGCCCCGATCGGCGCAAATTCCCCTAGTGATGCCCCCAAGCCTTCAGCAAAGCCCAGTTCTGGCAAGTCTAGCGTTGAAAAGTCTGGTGTTGAAAAACCGCCGATCGATGCTGCGCCATCTGTTCCCAAGGCCAAGGCGTCTCGCCCTCCCGTAGAAAATCCTGCCCCCGTCAAGCCACCTGCCAGACCCGAAGCTGGGCGAAGTGAGAGCCGCCCGCCCCAAGAAGACCGCCCTGCCCGAGAAGCAAACGCGGGTGGAGCTAAGCCTGGTCGTCCCGCTCCTGCCCTCAAGCCTGTCTTGAAAACTGAGCGCCCCGCTCCTAGTGCTCCGTCAGGGGCCGCCGCTTCGGGTGCGCCCCGCAAGCCTGCGGCACCTGGCGCACCCAGTCGCAGGCCGCCAGGTGAGCGTCGTTTAGATGGGCGTCCTAGCGAAGGCAGTCAAGGCAACCGCCCTCAAATTGTCGAATTGAAACGCCCTAAAGCGGTGGATGACAGCGCGATCGGCGATATGGACGACGACATGATTTCGGCAGCGGACATGTCGCCGCCCGTCGGACTCAAGAGCCGTCCAAGCCGTCCTGTCGCTCCATCCCCTAACTCTGTTGAACTTCTCGCTAAGCCCACACCGCCTAAAGCGCGCAAAAAGGTCTGGGAAGATGAGGAAACTAGCGAGTTTCCTGAGAAGGCCAAGGCCGCAGCGGCCAAGGGCAAACGCCGGACCGTCAAGGTCGAAGAGGATGACGACGAAGATCTAGACCTCGGTGACGACGATGATGCGATCGTCTCGGCGGAACAGGTGACGATTTCTCTCGCCCGTCCCGCAAAGCCCAAGAGCACCGCACCAACATCTGCACCTCAGCCCACCAGTAAGGTTGTCCCTTCAAGCGGTCGAGGTCGCAGCAATCGATTTACGCGGAACCGCGATCGGCGCGAACAAAACGCCATCAAGCCGGAGAAGCCCGAAATCATCACCTTGTTGGGCAGCGTCACGGTTCAAGAGCTGTCCCAACTCATGGCCATTTCTGACACCGAAATCATTCGGAATCTGTTCATGAAAGGGATCGCTGCCACCGTTACCCAAACGTTGGATGTTGTGACGGCAACCCAAGTCGCCGAAGACATGGGCATCTTGGTAGACAAAGCTGAGAAGCAATCCGAAGCGATCAAAGTCACCGAAATGGTGGAAACCAGCGACGCAGGCAGCCTCATCCGCCGTCCGCCCGTCATTACCATCATGGGTCACGTTGACCATGGTAAAACTTCCTTGCTTGATGCCATTCGGAAGACCAAAGTGGCTGCCGGAGAAGCGGGCGGGATTACCCAGCACATTGGGGCCTATCACGTTGATGTCATGCACAATGACGCAATGCAACAGGTTGTCTTCCTGGATACTCCCGGGCACGAAGCCTTTACCGCCATGCGGGCGCGAGGCGCTCGGGTCACGGATATTGCCATTCTTGTGGTAGCTGCCGATGACGGGGTTCAACCTCAGACCATTGAAGCCATCAGCCATGCGAAAGCAGCAGGTGTGCCTCTTGTTGTTGCTATCAACAAGATCGATAAGGAAGCGGCTCAACTTGAGCGCGTCAAGCAAGAGCTAACGCAATATGACCTACTTGCTGAAGATTGGGGTGGTAGTACCATCATGGTCCCCGTCAGCGCCACCACAGGCCAAAACCTCGACACCCTCTTGGAAATGCTCCTCTTGGTTGCTGAAGTCGAAGACCTCACGGCTAACCCAGCGCGTCCAGCCCGAGGCACCGTCATCGAAGCTCACCTGG
>JANMIS010000795.1:0-1402 GCA_031375925.1 Synechococcales cyanobacterium OTE_70_concoct_197_sub | reverse complement strand
CAATCTCAGCGGGGGCAATCTGATGAATGCCAATCTTCAAGGGGGTTACGAATCAATGACTGGGGTAAATTTGAGTGAAGTCAATTTCAAGGGCGCTGACAATCGGTTATTCTAAAGGACAGGTTTACTGATATTTCAGTGAGGTCAATCTCTCCCATGAACCCGATCGCGACTCTTCCCTCAATCTCCAATACCGTTCTCCGAGATGTGACTTGGGAGACCTTGGAGCGGCTTGATGTAGACCTGGAAGATACAGGTGCTCGGTTGATTTATCTGGATGGATGGTTAGAAATTATGGCTCTCCCATCTGAAGCGCACGAAACGCCTAAATGTAGTCTGGGACAGCTTCTTGAAGTGTATATGCGGACGAACAAGATTCGGTTTTATGGGCGGGGAAGCACGACGATCGGGATGAGAGCGCTGGGCGCACGAAAGGAGTTAGATGCATCCTATTGTTTGGGCAAGCCGAAGGATATTCCCGATTTGGCAATTGAGATTACGGTAACAAGTGGCGGGGTGGATGTCTTAGAAGTGTATCGGCGGATTGGGGTTACTGAGGTGTGGTTTTGGAAAAAAGGGGTGATTTCGATTTACAGTTTGCGAGAGTCTGCGTATGAATGTGTAATGCGAAGTGAATTGCTGCCGGAGTTGGATATTCGATCGATCGAGTTTCATTTAAATATGCCAGATCAGTATGATGCGGTGAATGCTTTTATTGAGACGTTAGAGAACTAGAAAATTGGGTGGTGAGGTGGCGGGCGAAAACCCGAGGGACCTGTCGGATCGCTCTTCAACGGTCAGATGTTTATGATTGAGAACGTTCCTGCTCGGGTGAATGAAGAAACGGGAGAACAACTTTTTACGACCTCTACGGTTGAATCGATTCAGCGATCGGTTCTGAATCGGAAAAATTTTACCGTTGATAATTCAAACTCTGTTCCTAACTGCGCTGTTTCGAGTCAGGACGGTGAACTTCTTAGTCGAATTAAGCATTTCTCGGATGCTCAAGCTCAAACCGGTCGATCGCCTCCTCAAAAATCGCTGCCCAATCATAATGCCGCTCAACGAGTTCACGCCCATGCTGTCGAAATGATTGACGACGCTCGGCATTTTTCAATAGCTCCAATGTGGCCGATGCAAAGTCTTCAGGCCGATCGCGCACCCAAAGCTCCGTGCCATCTGTCACAGTAATTCCCTCACAGCCCAAACTCGTAGTCACGATCGGCAACCCCAACGCCATCCCATGTAAGATTTTAATCCTCGTCCCACTGCCAATTCTCAACGGCACTACGGTCATACAACATTGCTTTGCCACTTCAGTCATGTCCTTTGGATTTGCAATCACGGTGATGCGCTTATCTAGCGCTAAATCCAGCAGCGTCTGCGGCGGTTGGGCACCTGC
>JANMIS010000777.1:0-1208 GCA_031375925.1 Synechococcales cyanobacterium OTE_70_concoct_197_sub | reverse complement strand
CCGATGAATCGCTTCTCTCACCCCGTGCCATTCGACGGCGCTTAGGGCTAAATGCCAAAGCGATCGCCGGGGTCTATGGTCTGGGTGACTTGCTCACCGCGTCCGACGATGAGGCAGAACTGAAGGGGACTATTCAGACGGCGGTGCTTGACTATCTGGTATCAGCCAAGGCGACGATCGGAAATCAAAAACTCATCGCCCATATTGCCCTCACCCAAAAACTAAAAAGCGCGGGGCACAACGTCACCTGTGAAGCACTACAGAAGGATTCTGAAATGGTTAAAGAATGGAAGAAGGTCACTGAAGAAATCGAACGGGAAGAGGGAGCAGAAATCGCAGCGGCGGCGGTCGGTCCACACAATACGATTGAATGGGCACGTAAGCAGCTTCAGGGATTGGATGTCAGCAAAAACGATCGCATTCTTGCCCAGAAAGTGATCTACCGTGACCAATTCCCCGGCGAGATGTTCAACTGTCCAGAGGACTGCTATAAGGCGCTAACCCGCGATTATGGGGCGATGACGCGGGGCGTTCGACTTCAGGCCAAAGCCGAAAACCTTGACGGTGCTAAGCAAGAAGATAACGCGGCGGTGAAGGCGATTTTTTCTGGAAATGTGAAGGCAGTTCAACACTTACCCAGCGGCTACATCCGGGCGCTATTGATTTCCCAGTCTGGGGTGTTGGACTTGCTCGACGGCGCAATCTATTCCAATGCGGACCCGCGTTGTCAGAAGGTCAAGGAATGGGCGTTGAAATTTTCTAAGGAGATTTCTTTTTTATCGGTGTTGAAAAGTTTGAAATCGGGGGCTTTTGCGCCTACTTTGAGTGTCATATTATATAATATTTATTGGACCGCGAAGTTAGGCAAATTGAGGCAGCAGCGCAACACCAAACGTGTGTTTTAAATGATACTCTAATAGTCTAGTATACAGTATTTTTCGTAAAATTATATCTTTGTCCCTTTCATGGCTTCGGCAATGGCGATGTCCATCAACTTCTCTGCAAAAGGTCGGGTATATTCGTTCAACTTTTCGTTATGTTCTATAATTTGTTGGCGGTCATCTCCTTTCACCGCTGTCGTCAGACGGGCAATCAGCGAGCGGGTTGAAGCTACTTCGTCATCTGTTAATTGTGTGTGATGATTGGTTAAGAATTTTTCTGTAACGTATATCAGTTGTTCTGCCTCCGTTCGTGCTTCAATCAGCATC
>JANMIS010000768.1:0-6504 GCA_031375925.1 Synechococcales cyanobacterium OTE_70_concoct_197_sub | reverse complement strand
GACAGGGGGCGGGGACTGGCGCGATCGGTTCCAGTTGCAGGCCGTGAGTCCGGACAGCAGGAGCGCGATCGATAACAGTAGGCCAGTAATTCGCAGCAAGGGGATGTCTCTCAGGAAAGGACGTATTGAGTTAGTAGCGCTCCCAAGGTGGTTGAAAGCCGCGCTGTTGCAAGAAGCCTTCTTGGATTTCCTGCTGACGACGGCCAAGGCTGGGGTCTGGGAATGCGCCGGGAGTAGATTGCTGTTGCACCTTGAGGGCTTCGAGGCGATCGATCGCCTGCAAGGGTCTCCCTGCTGCTGAACTTAAGTCCGCTAAGGTTCGCTGAATAGTTGCCGCATCTTCAGGTTTCATCGCCATGGCTAGGAGATAGTACCGTTCCGCTGAGTCGAATTGCCGCTGCTCGAAGCGAATCCCACCCAAGGCGGAAATGGCATCGATGTTATCCGGCTGCATGTTCAGAATGGCGATGTAGGCTTGGTCAGCTTGGTCGAGGTTGCCCAACGCCTGTGCCAGTCGGCCTCGTAGGGAAAGGGCACTGATGGCTGTTCCACTGCGTACTTGGGTCAAGATCCGGTTGGCCATGACTTGGGCTTGGAAGGGGTCGCGCTTGGAAATAAGCTGAACGAGGCGGACCTGGATGTCGATGTTGTTGGGGTTGGATGCTGCGAGGGAGAGATAGAGCGGCTCTCGGTAGCTGCGGGCGGGCAGCAGGGCGGCCAAAGTGAAAAGTTCTGTCGGAGTCTGGGCGGGGCGGGATTGGAGGAATTGGTTGATGACGGCATCTGCGTCGAGTTCGCTGATCAGTTTTGCTTGGTAGGCGATCGAGGTCCGTCCGAGTCGAGTGGGCCAGTCCAGTGGGTTGCGGGCGAGAAGTTGATCGTAGAGATAGAGCGCTTCCTGGGGACGGTTTTGGCTCAGGCGAATTCCTGCAAGTCCGCGAACGGAACTGTTGAGAATATCCAGGTCAGGAGAGCCGCTATTCATCAGCGCGATGTAGCGGGCGGCGGCTTGCTCTAGATTGCCTTCGCGCCGATCGATGTCTGCCATGAGTAAATCTGGAGACAAATCACGGAAACCCGCAGGCGTTGCCTTATAGGTGGCCAAAGCGCCCCGAGCCGCAACGAAATTATTTTGCTCGATTAAAAGCTGGGCAATCCTAAAGTGCAGGAAGCCTTCATTTACGCCTGCTTGCAATAGAGTTTGGTACAGCGGGAGCAGTTCAGGGTCGGGTTCTAGGCGCACGAGGGCAGATGCGATCGAGTTCAATTGCGTCAGGTCATTTGGCAAGGGAGAAAGTAAAGCTCGTAACTGCTGCAAAATCACAGCCCGAGGCAGGGTACCGAGTTTTCCTTCAAGGGCGAGTTGCTGGATTGCCATGACCCGATCGCCAGGGTTCTGCGCCGCGAGTTGGCGAAACAGATTAAGAGCCGTCTGTTCTTGTCCGGGAATTCCGCTGAGAACGTCAGCGGTTTCTTTGATCTGCGAGGGGGAAGGGTTTGGTGTGGACTGAAGTGCTTGCTGATAGAGAGAGGCGGCTTCAGCTTGCAAATCGGGACGACCTTGCTGACGACCAATTTCGTTGAGGGCACGAGCTAGGGGTAATCGAGAATCATTACGACCTCGCAATGGGTCTAGCGTCGCTAGGGCTTGGGCGGGCTGACGATTGGCGAGGTAGGCTTGGGCGAGTTCCGATCGGGCTTGAATGCCGTAACTGTTAAACTTAATGGGAAGCTGGGATTCTAGGGTGCTGATGGCTTGGCCTGGTTGGCCCGTTTCTCGCAGGGCGCGGGAGTAAGCGATCGCTGCATTGCTCGTAATTGCTTTTTTCGTCAGGGCGCGATATTGCTCGAACAGGTCCAAACCACGGCGAGGATTCCCGCTGTAGGTGTAGATTTGCGCGGCTCCCAGTAAAGTATCTGCCGACGGAGTCCCGGTGCTCAGAACCATTTCGTAGTCGCTGAGAGATTCGGAGAATTTGCCTTGGTAGCCGTAAAGTAAGGCACGCTGGGCACGGGCATCACGATCGGTGCTATTGAGTTCTAGTAAGGTCGTCAGCGCCGCAATTCCCTTAGCTTGCCACTCAGGTTTGTACCCACCTAACACGCCCACACTTCGCAGCGCCAACAGGTTTTTCGGGTCTTGAGCCAAAACGGTTTGGTAGACCTCAAAAGCTTTTGTGTCATCGCCCGATCGGCGATAGGCAATCGCAAGGCCGAGCTTTGCTTCGACAGATTCGGGATAGCGCTGAATTGAGGCTTTGAAGGCTTCGATCGCTTGATTGACTAAACCTTGCCCAAGTTGCGTGTAGGCCCGCCGAATTTCGATTGGCACCGACTCTTGTGCCGTTGCGGGCAAGGCGATCAAAGCGGGTAAGACCAGCATTGATCTGATTGTGAATGAGGCCACAGAGCCTAGATACTTTTGCATGACGATCGAACTCCGTACTCACTAACGATTCAGAACCAGATTGGAGAATTATCTATCCCCGCCACGAGGCAGCACATCAAACTCTGTCTTGACGCGGAAACCCGCCACAATTTCTGAGAAGTTATTGCGTTCCTGCAATGAGAATCCCATTCGCAGGTTGGGCAGGAATTTGAAGTCGTAGAAGATTTCTAGAGCATCGGGGCGCTTCGCTCCAGCGCTGACCCGACGGGAATCATTGGATAGACCTTGACCGTAGGCAAGACCCAAGCGATCGTCCGGCGCAAACACATCCAGGAAGCTAAGCCCGACGCTAGCCGTGTCACCCCCTTCATTCATATCCAGATTGTTGTAGCGACCATAGCGACCAAATAGGCCCATTTTCAACCGTGGAATAAAGACTTCAGCATTCACTCCAAAGGACTCTTCCCGATCGCCCTTCAACACCCCAAACCGTCCGCCCCCGCGAGCAATGCTAGAAGCTTCTTTGAAACCTCCGCCATTTTCATCAGCGCGACCCGTGGCGTAGGTCCCGCGAATAATGGCATTCCCATAGCGAAAACCCACTTCTCCCGCAAAGCCATTCAGAGCAAAGTCTCCAATGCTGCGGGCAGATGAGAAGGCGGCTCCTTTGATTTCGATGTTGTCAGTCAGGCTCCAGTTCACTAGAGCGGCAGGTCGAGAACCAATCCCGGATTCAGTTAGGGCGGGGTTGGTTTGGAAAATTGGGTTGAAGAAGTGGGTCGTGCCGTCTTTGGCGAAGCTGTTGCGATCGAAGTAGGACGTGAGATCCAGTTGACCTAGGGCAAAGCGGAGGTTCGGGATTTCGGGAAGGGATGTGGCGATGTATAGCTCGTTAATGTTGAAACCACTGTTGGGCGTGTCTGAGAAGGATCCAGTGCTTAGATCTAATGTCGCTCCAAATAGCACCCTCGAAGACAGTGGATACAGCCCTTGCAGTCTAGCCCGCGCAGAGCTTTCGCCGCCTTGATAAACGTAAGCGCCCTGAAGAATTAGCGATGGCTTGGTTAGGGCAGTGGTTCGGAAGACGGGACGATTTTGGTTCTGAAGCTGTTGGGCTTTGCCGGGTTGGACGAGGAAGCCTTCCTTGTCAACGGGGCTTCGTAAAGGTGTTTCGGCGTATAGGGGAGCGATTCCCGTTCCGGGAGGCGTTGCCAACGGCATCGCGGAAAAATTCGGCGCGAACTGACGCACAGGCAGGGGCGCAGCCACTGGAGGTAACACCGTCACACCCTGCATTGGTGAGACGTAAGCAGGCATTGCGTAGTTCGGGTAGGGACTCGGCATGTAGGGTTGAGGCGCATATTGAGGCTGAGAGTAGGGCTGCCCATAAGGTTGGGGCGCATATTGAGGCTGCCCATAAAGTTGAGGCTGCGCGTAAGGTTGAGGATAGGGTTGGGGCGCGTATTGAGGCTGAGAGTAGGGTTGTGCCGCGTAGGGCTGCTGGTACGTGGTGGGATTTGGCATTCCATAGCCCATGGGCGGCTGCGGAGGAATGTAACCATAGGGCATTGGCTGAGGGTAGTAAGCCGCAGTAGGCATTTGAGGCATCATGTAAACGTAGCCTTGGGGCTGCATGTAGCCCTGCATCGGATAACCCTGTCCGTAGCTCGGTGCGTATCCAGGGTTTGGCATCATGCCGGGGTATGGATAAGGACTCTGTGGGTAGGGATTCTGTGGGTAGGGGTTATTGATGGGGGCGGGGGGCAGGACTCCAGTTCCGAAGGCAGGCAGGGCTGGCGTTTGAAGGGGCCGACTTTGGGCCAGGGTTTGCTGGGGGGATGCTGGGGGGATGGCGTAGGGCATCGGTAGCGCTGAAGAAGCGATTGGCTGGACCGATGAAGTTGAAACAGGAACGGGAATACCTAGACTTGAGGCAGAGACTAAGGTTTCAGCCAGTTGAGCCTTTGTTTTGAAGGACTGGAGTGTCTTGACTGGCTCAGGACCTTCTGAAGGGAGGGGTGTCGCTTGAGCAGAAAGGGCTGCACTGTTGAGGATGAGAGCGATCGTAATGAATGAAACACCCTGAAAGGAGGCACCTTGATTTTGTCTAGACTTGTTATTGTGAAGGTTAAGAGGTTGGGGACTTAGGTTTTTGAGACCAAACTGACTCGTTCTCAACGTCAATGATTTTAACAAGAGTTCTAACAGGCTAGACATGATAAGTGACTTCCTAGGGGCTGAGTGTGGAACAGGGGCGACTGTCTTTTGCGATCGAAGCAGACCTTCATCAGACCCTAGGGTACCCGCGATCGGCAGGAATTGGAACTATTTATAAGCACAAATGTTGTCCACGAAAAAATCACACTTCTATTTCAAAAAGCAGTCCCAGTGTCTGTTTCACTGGTAATAGGAAAATATTCTCACCGAGATTCATGGTTTTATGGGAAACCATCCCACTATCGAAATATCTCTTAGACTATCTTTAGGAGTTTTTCTGCAAAATTTCCATCTTCTTGAATGAGGATGGGAAGTCTAAGATCTAATAGGTAGTATCCCAGCCTGTCACTTTGTTGCTAATTTTATGACTTTTTTAAACCGCCATTTCCTTTGTCCACTCATGCTAGGAACCTTCGGGATTTTAGCGGGCTGTAGCACTTTAGAGCAGAAAGTCTTCAAGCCGGAGATGACTTTGCAAGTTGAGGCATCTGGTACTGCTGGGCAATTTACCCTGAAGGGCCAGACGAATTTGCCTCAGCCTGAAGTTGAAAAGCGGAAGCAGCCGATCGTAATCACGGTGCAAGCGGTGCGTCAACTTTTGCCAAAGGCCGGGGCAAAAACACTGAAAAATGTCAAGCCTGTGAATGCGATCGTGGCCCGTCAGCGTCTTGAGTCGGTGGATGGAAAGTGGGAAGTAAAACTGAATTTGCTTCAACCCAGTGATAAAGGAACCCCGTTGGAAGTGTGGCAACTGAATCCTGATCAGTTTCCGGCGGATTTGGAGCCTTCCCCGACGGTGACGTTTTTGGTGGCGACGGGTTCGATCGATCGGACCTTGGAATTTTCGCCGGATGTGAACAAAACTGGAAGCGATGGACAGAAGCCCGTGCTGCAATCATCAGCAGATGGGAGCCTTTTTCTTCAAGCCGAGGAAGTTCGAAATATTGAGCCTCCAACGCTACCGAAAGTGGCCGCAAAGCCTCCTGTGGGCGTGGTTAAAGTGACTGTTCAGGAGACTTCTGCTAAAAAGCCTGAGGAGAAGAATAAGGCTCCGTTGTCCCAGGATGAAGTGGTGCGGTAGGCTTCGACTCCGCTCAGCCGCCCTGAGACTAAGTGATCAGACTACGTGGACTGAGCGGAGTCGAAGTCCAAACCCCCTCTAAGGATTGACGATCGCTCCCATGAACAGAATGGCTCCGGTTTGATCATCGCGGAGGATGCAAAGGAAGGGCCGATCGACTTTCATGGTGAAGGGATTTTTGGTGACTTCGATCGAGGTGGTGCGGATGCCGATGGAGGTGACGGCGGCGGCTTCGGTTCCGACTTCGTTGACTTCGACGAAGGTTTTGTGCAGCACTTGGTCGATTTGGCTGGGACGATCGCTGAGGTTTGAAAAATCAGCTTTGGGCGTGAAAGCAAGTCCCATGCCTAGGGATGTAAGCGCATTTTCTAGGCGAAATTTAGATTCCATTTTGAAGCGCGGCAGTTGAATTCGACCGGGGTTAGAGGCGAAGTTTTGCGTCCAGTCGTCGGTTTCAGAACTTTTTTCAAATAGGGGAAGGAGGTCGGCGATCGTTTTCCCTTCTTTAGGAAGAAAGACGTACATTTGGAGTCGGCGTTTGCCGTAGGGAAGGGCGATCGCTTGAAGTTCATCGGTTTCAAGGTAGCGATAGGAGCCGCGTTGATCCATCATTTGGACGGTCTTTTTGCCATCGGGGGTGGTGAAGGGCTGGGGTTTGGTGAGTTCGGGGTTGAAGGGTTTGGTCCAGGTGCCTTTGAAGTAGGTGGCGTTGACGAGAAGGAGTTTGTCGGAGTCTTTGAGTTCTTCGACGATGCCCTCGATTTTGCCTTGGGTGTTGCGTTTTACCCAGTTGTTAATGGTTTTGACGGATTGGGGG
>JANMIS010000745.1:0-2793 GCA_031375925.1 Synechococcales cyanobacterium OTE_70_concoct_197_sub | reverse complement strand
CGTTCCGTAAGGCTTTGATCTCGCCTTGGTTACTGCTGGGGTTCTTGGGCTTTGGGGTAATGATGTCACCAGTGATCGGCTGGAATGTTCGTCATGACTGGGGTTCCTTTGCGTTTCAGGCGGGTCGAAGTGTCCCGGTGTCTGGCTATAGACTGCTGGGAGTCTTGGAAGTGTTGGGCGTGCATAGCCTATATCTGTTTCCCTTTTTGGGTGTGCCGCTGATGTGGGTAACGGCCCGATCGCTCCTCCAGCAACTTCGCAGTCCCTTTAACCGTCGAATGCGCGAACCGGAACCCGAACTGATCTTGAAACAGCGCTTAGTGCTCTGGCTATCGGCTCCGGTGATTTTAATCTTTACTTTGGTGGGTGGCTATCGCCAGGTGTTGCCGACTTGGACGATGCCGGGATGGTTTATTGCAACGGTGTTATTGGCCTGCCGAGTGGATTTATGGGAGAAGAAAGCGCCGAAGGTGACGCAGCGGTGGCTGATGAGTAGTGCGGCGGCGATCGTTGCCATTCTGAGCTTGACCCTCGGCCACATTAGCTTTGGCATCTCTCAAACGCCTAGCCAGACGGCCATTTTAGGCGGAGTCATGCCGATCGCCCAGGACCCATCAACACAGCTTTTAGACATTGTTCAGCTCCGACAAAACTTTCGCAAACAGCCAGAAATGGTCAAAGCGCTTCGACAGTCTGATTTTGTCTTTAGCAATCGTTATCATCTGGCGGGGCATTTTGCCATGGCCTTGGATCCGATTTTCCCCAAGCCTATGACTTGTTTTGACCCGGATGATATGCGGGGATTTAATTATTGGTCTCGATCGACGGATTGGGTGGGTAAAACGGGGCTATACCTGACGACACAAGAACTTCACGTTAAAGAAAATTCCATTGCAAACTACGTTCCTTATTTCAAAAATGTTCGAAAAATTGGCGAAATTCCCCTCGATCGAGGCGGATTTGAGGTGAATCGTATTATTGTTTACCAGGCTACGGAACTTCTAAAACCATTCCCTCGTCCGTTGCAAAATAGTCAAGGAGCCTAGATTGATTTACATTAGCTTAGGAATACTCAGAATGTCTTGGATGGGGATTATGCGATCGTACATTAGTAGATTCAGCAGTAGATTCAGCAGTAGATTCAGTCCAGCGCTTTTGCTGCTGCTAATGTCTCTTTCGGCTCCGGCTTCTGCCCAGGCGTCGGTGACCGATGCCCAAGTTAGTAACCTTGTGGAGGCGTTGCGTGATGTCGCGAAGCAATCCACCTCAAAGCCCAAGACGCTTCATAGTGACTGGCGCATCAGCGAACGCAACATTGGTCCTTGGTCTAAGCAATGCCTCCAAGCTGAAATGACCATTCAGGAGTTCGATCGCAATCCCGATGCCGTTTCGAAGATTGTTACCTGCAAGGTCAAGGAAGTTTTGACAACAGAATATGAAGCCGCAGACCGTGACGAAGCCTTAGCCTTGAGACGTTTTGCTTCTTGGTGGCGCACAGGAGATCCCAATACCTACAGTACTCCGGAGACCTCAGCCTACGCCGATCGCATTCTTAAAGCCTACCAACGCCGCAACGAAGGCAAACCTTTCGCCACCAAACCCGCTGACCGTTCAAAACCTGGAATGGTCACCTCCGAGCCTCCTGTCGCCGTTCAACCGATCGAGTCAAAACCTGAAGCTAAGCCTGAAGTCAAGCCTGAAGCTAAACCTGTCGAAGTTGTGCCTGTTGAAGTCAAGCCAATAGAATCAAAAATTCCAACTGGAACCATCAGGCCTGTCGAAGTCCGACCGGGTTCAACCAAGAAGCAAACGGGTCCGATCGTTTCTGTCAATGCGGGTCGTATCACGGCCTACGATCGCTATATGATCGTTGCGAAACAAGCAGAAGAACAAAAAGACTACAAAAAAGCACTGCTATTTTTCCGTCGTGCTATTGATGAACGTCCTGACGATATCTATGCTAAGACTGCCATCCAAGCCCTTGAATCCAAATAGTTTGTCATTACTCCACTTTTTTATCCACTCTACTTTTTTATCCACTCTCATGTCGCAAGCGCTGCGATCGTTGACTATGAACTCTTCACTTCAATCTCGACTCACCGCATTAATGCTAGCTAGCTCGACACTTTTGGGTTCTGTGGTGTTGTCGAATCAAGGGGCATTAGCGGCCACTTGGGTCAAGGTGACAGCGAATGCCGCTAAAGATGGATTTTTTATTGATACTGATTCAATTAAAAAGACGGGTCAGAAGGTTACATACTGGGAATATCGCGAATTCTCTGAACCCAATAACGCCTTCTTAGAAAATAATGTGGCTAAACCCCTTTACGGGGTGGTGATTCGGTGGACAGGCTATTGCGATGCGAAGACACAGCGTTTGGGCCGAGTCAATGCATTCACCACAAATCGGGTGTTGATTCAAAAGTTTGACTATGGTGAAAAGGGAACTCTCAATCAGCCTCGTCCGGGTAGCAGCGGTTATGAAGTTTTGGAAATGGCTTGTAATCCTCAAAAATTAAATCAGCCGAAGATGCAAGCAACTCCGGCAAAGTGAGATATTTGGGCTGGGTAAAGTCAAAAAATCCTGACGAGCCGCCCCCAATTCTGGGGGAACATGAATTTCCCTCATTTCATAGGTTTTATTGAGCAGGTTTCGGTTCTTCTGTGGGTTTTGCAACCTCTGGTGTGCTTTCAGCTTTCGGAGCATCGGCAGTCGTTTCGGTTTGGGTGACAACTTCAGACGGACTATTGTTGCGGAGTTGCGTTTGGCTGAAGGTTTGCAGGGCGGTGCTC
>JANMIS010000699.1:0-3761 GCA_031375925.1 Synechococcales cyanobacterium OTE_70_concoct_197_sub | reverse complement strand
CGTCCTTCTAGGACGGCTTTCTCTTTATCTTAAGGCTTCTAAATGGACCGATCGCGTTTGGGTTGAGAGTGATCGTCACACCTATTGCCCACGTCCGGGTTTGCAATCGACAAAGCCTAATGCTTCTGAATCTAAGCTGTTTTAATTCGGGTGGGAAGGCGATGACCTCCGGTCGGTCTTAGACCATCGAGAATGGCTTGAGCGTCGGTAGCAGATAGTTTTTCGAGGGTGGTCATGGTTGGGATGCGATCGGTTGTGGCGATCGTGCTACGGGAGCACGGCTTGAGGGGCGATTCTCAGGGAGAGGCTTTCTGCTAAAGCAGAGGCTTCGCCAACGCCAACGGTCTTACGATGCAGTTAAGACGATCGACTTTGGGGTTAGAGGCGTGGAACCAAAATTAAGGATGAATAAAATTTGTTTCTCTGTCCTTAAACTTAGTTTCACTCTAGTCAAAGTAAGTTTTGAAGGAATTAAAGTAAGTTCAACTCCCCTCAAACATACTTTTGTTGCTCTCAAACTTACTTTCGTTCTAATCAAAGTAAGTTTAAGGATGATCGAACTTACTTTGCAAGAAGTTGAAGTAAGTTTGAAGATAGTCAAACCTTGTTTTGCTGCTCTCAATCTTTGTTTCGTTCTAGTCGAAGTAAGGTTGAGTTCGATCGGACTTAGGTTGACTGCGGCTGAATTTGGGTGGAGGGCGATCGCAGTCACCTTCTCCAAGTCCTTGCTCTGAGTTGCTCGATCGCCCCATCGCAAGCCGACGCTCAACCCCGATCTCTCTTGGATGTCATCGATCGATTTCATCAAAACATGTCACCGGAAGAACTCGATCCAAACGTGGACGATATCTGGCAAGATTTGCGTGATCGAATGCCTTTCTCCAGTGAGCTTCGGTGATAAACTATAATTTACTCAATCTACTACTCCACAATTTCTGGTTCCTCTCCAATGAAATCACCATCATCATTCTGAACTGCGATTTCAACTTTCCTACAATATCCACAATGTTGATGTGATTTTTCAGCATTCTCGCGTGTTTCATAACTTAAAATTAGCTTCATCTCGTCAGGCTTTGCTCTTTCCGGATAAAGTTTACATTTTCGGCTTGAATGATATTTTCCTTTACTATTCCATGCTCTATAAAGACCACCTTCGACTCTCTCTCCAACAGTTTCGAGAAGTAGAATGTGAAATTTTCGTAGAATTTTTAAGTCGGAATTTCCATCTATCTCTCTTTCTAAGTTGTTAATTAAATTATCTAAATTAAAGTCAGTTTTTGGAAAAATCTCTCTATTTAAAACCCAGAAATTAGACCAGAAATTTATCATAAATAATCCTAATCTTGGATTTTCATTAATTTGTTGGAAAAACTTCTCTTGAAGATCATTTAAAAAACTTACTGCAATGAAATTAGTTTTAGTATGACTTGCAACTAAACGACTGACAACTCGGTCAGATCGTTCATATTTTTTATCTCTTCCCTTTTTTCCTGTTGAGTTGAAGAACTTTCTTGACAGTCGTTCAATTTCTGGATATGAATTACCTTCATTTTGCTTTAATTCTTGGATATAAGCTTGCTGTTCATAAATTATTTCTTTAGCCCAAAGCAACCTAGAAATACTAGATAAATCCTGTTGGTCATCAACAAGAATTTCAATTAGTTCTGCTAAAACTTCAGCTTGAGAATCTAATTCATACAGTAATTTTGCTTTATGAGTACAGTCTGGTTGAACATCTTGTTCCAAACGATGTGTTAATTCAGCACGTTGCCTTTTGATCTCCTGACCTAAGTCTTTTTTGAAGATAGTACAATTGACGAGGACATTCAATGTAGAAAATGGAAAGACATAAGAAGCTTGCCATCCTAAAAAAGTCCATTTAAGTAAGACTTTAATAAGGAAGAGTAAAGCTTTCACATAATTCTTAAATCTTTTGGCGGAGTCATCAATGTAGCTCCAGTCAGAACTTAAGGCATCACCATCAGGATTGATGAGAGAAATCCATCTTCTATCGTGTTGGTGAAATTCCTGATGTAGTGTGATTAATTGAGGAAATTCCGAGAAGATAATATTGAGCGGAGTAGCTCCTCCTCCAAGATCAGTACTTCTAGAGCGAGTAAATTTCATCACCCCACAAACTTTGCCAGTCCTGAAATTCAGAAGTGGAGAGCCACTTAGGCCGGGACGAACTTGCCCCATTTTCAGCTTAATGAATGGCTCTATTCCACCTGTTATTCCTTCACATTCAAGTCCTACTGGATCACCTTGAGGGAAGCCATCTGAATCTATAAATCCAAATGCATAGCACTTGTCAAGAGGAGCGATCTCTGTATCTAGATAAACACAAGATGAACTGAAAAATCCTGGCTGAACTGCAAGTAATGCAATATCGGCACCACCAGGAAATAAAACCTTGACTTGAGCATTAACTTCTTGATTATCCTCATAGGCGATGATCTTAACCAAGTCTTTTTCCTGTTTATTCTTAATAGCATGACCACAAGTCATTACAATCCGAGGAGCAATAAAGAAACCAGTTCCACAACACGTACCTGAATCGGTCAATATTTTTACTGTGCAATTATGGAGAAGCTTATCTAGTCTAGGTAACATATATTAAAATCCTCAGAAATTATTTTCTAAAGATCACGAGTGTTCCCATTCCAAGGTGATTTCTAAATTAGCTTTACTTGCTCCCTTAACAATCGCCGCTGTTAGTTTGCCAGATTCAATACTCGCTTCTATCCCAAATTTTACAGTAGTCTTATTCGGTTTGACTTTAGCCAAGCTTTTTTGAATCGATTCAGCGACACCCTCAATGGCTTGTGTAATGTTGTCAAACGATAAATCTTGTATGGATACGTCTTCTCTACCTGTCTCTCCCACTTCAACTTTTATGACGGCTCCATTAGAAAGCTGAATTGGTACAAATTCACTCATACTCATACAAATACCTTAAGAAATATTTTGGAAGAATAATTATGACAGATTGAAGCATAAACGGCAATTTATTCGACCACTCCATAAAATAGTCGTTATGGAGCGATATCTGTTCTCTCCTCAATACCGAATCCCCCTCCCACCCAGGCATCAGTGCAATGGAAAGACGATCGTCCCTCTATTGTTCAAAAACATCGATCGCCCAATTCTCCAGTTCCAATCCCTGTACCAACATAAAGTCACGTTGATTTCGAGTCACGATCGTTCCTTGATTAGCCAAAGCGATCGCAGCAATTTTGACATCCTTCTCAAGGCGTCGTTTGCTGAGATGAGGATACGTCACAATCAACCGATCGTAACAAGACTCGGCGGCTGAATCAAAATTCAAAACTTGCGCCTGTTGAAAAAAGGCATGAGAATTCCAAAACCGGGTGTATAGCGCAACCTGCTGATCTTTGAAACGTGGATCATTGAGTTTCACAACCCAACCATTGAACACTTCTTGAATCGAAATAATGGTGACAGCCCATTTGCTCTTATCCAAAGATTGAAGCCGATCGATAATCCGACGATCGCCACGCAAAATTAGTGAAATATGATCCGTATCCAATACTCGTAGATTCATCGGCTTAGGTATAGGCAGGATTATCGTCGTCTAGCTCGCGTTCTTCCCGCATTCCCTGAAGGATATCTGCAAAATAGGGATCATCTTTGAAAATTCCGAAAAAATCGGATAACGGACGCTCAGATTGTTGAGGCAGTGGTATCGATACCACCTCGATCGACTTCAATCGATCGTCCAACTGTTTTTGCATCAGTGC
>JANMIS010000695.1:0-2781 GCA_031375925.1 Synechococcales cyanobacterium OTE_70_concoct_197_sub | reverse complement strand
TTGAGCCGATCGAGTTCAACCGCAGACTGAGCTAGGCGTTCTAGTTTTTCGGCGAGGACGGCGAGTTTGGATTGCTGTGAACTGGTGTTTTGGATTAGGGTTTGTTTTTGTTGGAAAAGTTGCTGTTGCTGCGATCGTTGTTGTTCGAGATTTTGCAATTCTTTTTCTGCTTCTTGAAATCCACCATAAGCCGATCGTCTTGTGGTACAGATCTCAAAGGCTTGCTGGGCGATCGTCAGTTCGGTCCCAATCTCACCGAGGCGCTTTTGTTGAGATTGAGATTGAAACTGTGCGCGATCGATTTGAGTCTTTAAGTTCTGTTGGGCTTGGATCTGCTGACTAAAATACTGCTGCTCTTGCTGAAGCCTTTTTAGTTGAGCTTGCCAATGCTCTAGGCTTCCTTCTAGAGTTGTGATTTCGGTTGTTAAATCCGATCGTTTTTGCGTCAAAATTGCTTGGTCTTGCAACGCTTCTTCATGTTGTTCAATTTCACGGGTCATTCGATCGCTTTCGACTTTAGAATACTTCTCTAGCGTTGCGAGTTCTTTCCAAGTTTTTTGATATTCTTCGACCTTTAGCACCTTATCAAAAACAGCTTTTCGCTTACTGGCTTCTAGCAAAAAGTCTGCGGTAAACATCCCTTGAGGGACACCGATCGTACTGCTAAATAAATCCGCTAAATCCGTCCCTGGCGACAGTCCTAAATGCTGACGTAGCCAGGGCAAAACTTCATCCTTGATGCGAGTGTAGCCGAGATTTTCTCCTGTCTGGGGATCGTGAATGCTATAGCCGCTTCGAGTGCAGCGTTTGACGCGGTAAGTCCGTTGATCTCGACTAGAAATCATTAATACTTCCACTTGGGCCGAAGCTGAGCCGTTGCGAATTAGTTCCTCAACTTTATAGTCACCCTTATGGTCAAACAACACCCAAGCGATCGCCTCTAGAATGCTGGTCTTCCCTGCACCATTTTCCCCACAGATCGCGTTCGTTCCCGGCTGAAACGCAAAACACTTGTCGCTGTGGGCTTTGAAGTTAGTGAGTGTAACTGACAAAATTTCCATGGTCTAATCGCCGTTTAACACATGTGATTATAGCTATTAAGAACAATTGTACCTGCGATCGGCCTTTTCTTCCTACACTGATTCATCTGATAATTGCGATCGTCGCTGACTCAGCAACAGCCCTGCAAACAAAACCATACCTCCTACAATTTGTCCAAAGCTTGGAACCTCTGACAAAATCCAATAGGCAAAAACCATTCCGGCGATCGGACTAAAGCAGGAAACGATCGCTGAAACGGAGACTGGCGTTTCTCGAAAACCCTTCGCCCAGAAAGATTGACCAATGACGATGACAATTCCGCCATATACCAGCATCCATTTCCATAAAAAGGGTGAAAAAAGTTCGCCGAAATGTCCAGGACCATAGAGTATGTTTGCAACCACAAAGAAGATTAAAGTCCCCACACCCAATCGAAAAATGTGGGCAATTCCCAAAGGGATTCGAGATAAATATTTTTTGTTCATTAGGCTAGAACCCGCAATTAAAAGAGAAGAAATAATTGTCAAGATTTCGCCTTTTCCTAGGCTAAAAGAGGTCGTAGATGACATTGAACCATTCCCCAGAACAGCAATAAAAATGCCCATTAAGACCCCGATCGCCCCGATGATTTGATACCGATTAAACTGTTCTTTCAATAGAACGATCGATGCGACTAGAACGATCGGAAGCTCGATACGTGCCAATAGAATAATACTATTCACGGGGGATAGTGCCAATACCTGAAAAATCATAGCGGGAATGATCGCACCGGATAAAAGGGCTGAAAGGGTAAGATATTTCCATTCTGATGGCGTGACGGACTTGAATGTCTGAGGGGTTAATTCCCGACGATAGAAGACAAGCATCACTGCAAGGGCGCACAAATTTCCAGCAAACAAAACATTGCAAAATGAAATAGGATTATTCCCATTCACGAATTGACTTGCCCCAATTTCGGTCAGCTTTCGGATGACGGAACTAGAGGATGCCAAAATGGGGACAGCGAGCCATAGATAGACAGTCCCCGAAATTTTAGCTGGAATTTTAAACCCTTTATGGTTCATTGGATTAGTAGCCTGTGAAGTTACTCGCTTTAGCTGAGCGTAAGCTGAGAATTTGTTAAAATCTACCTGAGATCCTCATTTTATAACGCCTTCGCCAATACACTAAATAAATTGTAATCTTGAAAATGTTGCTCAAGCTGCCCAATTATATGCACAAACTGACTCGGAAATTATTACCAAAATATAGTTCGATCGATTGGTCATCGCTGAATGCTCGATTGACGATCGAAGCGTCGCTTTTGGTGATCGTGGGACTCGGCAGTGTGGCGATCTGGACGGGCTTGCGAATGCAGCAGATTTTGCTCACCAGCCACACGCAAAACATCGGTCATATTGCCGATCGGTTTCCCCGTGATGTGGTGGACAATAGTGACATGATGCCCGTTGAGGTGGGAATTCAGAAGACGATCGATGCGGTCGTATTACCAGGGATGTCGATGTGGGTGAAGGCTCCTGATGGGCGGTTTGTTGCGCAGTCTATGGGCTTTGAGCCGAAGGCTTCTAAAACGATGGATTTGATTGACTTGGCGGAGATGCCGCTGCAACCGCAAACTTATCAGTTGGGCGATCGATCGTTGGTTCTATACCAAGGCCCAGTTAATGTCAAAGGTCAAACCTTGGGGACAGTTTATATTGTTCAAGATGTCACCAACGATCAGCAGTCCCTCGTTTCAGC
>JANMIS010000691.1:0-5304 GCA_031375925.1 Synechococcales cyanobacterium OTE_70_concoct_197_sub | reverse complement strand
CCTAGCGCCTTTTCAAAGTCATCCATTGAGAAGGATGCGCCTGATTCGGGATTATTCTGAGCCATAACAAGATTGGATGATTTTAAGTCAGTCTATCTAGTGTATTACGGCAAGGTACACTAATAATACAGTCCTTACGATCGCGCGCCCTCCCATGACCCTCACTCAAACCAAATCCCTCGCTCAGCAGGTGCGTCAAGACTTCCCTATCCTCAACCAGGAAGTCTACGGCAAACCCTTGGTCTATCTCGATAATGCGGCAACTTCGCAAAAGCCGATCGCCGTCATTAAAGCGCTCCAAGACTATTATGAACAGGACAACTCCAACGTCCATCGCGGTGCCCATGCCCTAAGCGCCCGCGCCACGGAAGCCTACGAGGGTGCGCGGGATAAGTTGGCGGCTTTTGTGAATGCCCGATCGCGCGATGAAATTGTCTACACCCGTAACGCCTCCGAAGCTATCAATCTCGTCGCCTACGCTTGGGGCATGAATACTTTGAAGCCCGGTGACGAAATCATCCTCACGGTCATGGAGCATCACAGCAACCTTGTGCCTTGGCAACTGGTCGCCCAACGGACGGGCGCGGTGCTAAAGCATGTTCAATTGACCCCTGAGCAAACCTTTGATTTTGACCATTACCGATCGCTCCTCAGCCCCAAAACCAAGCTAGTGTCTGTGGTCCATGTGTCGAATACGCTGGGCTGTATCAATCCAGTGAAAGCGATCGCCGCTGAAGCCCACAAAATTGGAGCGAAAGTTCTAGTGGATGGTTGCCAAAGTGCGCCGCATATGAAGGTTGATGTGCAAGACTTAGATTGCGATTGGTTTGTGGCGTCGGGTCATAAGATGTGTGCGCCAACGGGGATTGGGTTTCTCTATGGGAAGCTAGACCTCCTGCGAGAGATGCCGCCTTTCATGGGTGGCGGTGAAATGATTCAGGATGTGTATTTGGATCATTCGACCTATGCGGATTTGCCCCATAAGTTTGAAGCGGGAACGCCTGCGATTGCTGAAGCCATTGCGATCGGTGCAGCGGTGGATTATTTGACGGCGATCGGGATCGATCGGATTCATGACTATGAACAAGAATTAACGAAATATCTTTTTGAACAACTGGCGACCATTCCCAACCTCACCATCTACGGACCCAAACCCAACAATGATGGCAGCGGTCGTGCGGGGCTTGCTGCTTTTACGGTGAAAGGGTTACATGCTAATGATTTGTCTGTGTTGATGGATCAAGCGGGCGTGGCGGTGCGATCGGGCAACCACTGTACGCAGCCATTGCATAATATTTTAAAAGTCAGCGCGACGGCTCGTGCTAGCGTTTATTTTTACAATACCAAAGAAGAGATTGACGCATTCATCACGGCATTAAAGGAGACGATCGCCTTCTTTGCAGATTTGATGTAGTTTTCAGTATGATTTGCCACAGTCTTTACGCAATTCGACATCGGACAGAAGGGCTTCTGTACATTGGAAAATCTCAAAATCCTCGGCAGCGTTTTTCTGGAGGTCATAAGGCTCTAGTTTGGTCTTGGTTAGAGCTTTATCATCCTTCAGATGTCAGGATCACTGCGTATCCCTTAAACTATAGTCAGTGGTCACAACTCTCTTTGATTTTAGAGTCGGTGATCATTCGAGCGACAGAGCCACCTTTTAATGTCAGGATTCCGATGAGGGATTAATCATGCAAGTTATTGAAGTCGTCAGTCATTTAGATGCTGCAACAGCGCAGGCCTTTCTTGAAAAACTACCAAAACATATCAGAGATGCATTTTATAGTCGTGCCAATGAAATTGGATATCCGATCGAAGCCGTATTAGAGTCAGCGATTGCAGCTTCTTTAGATCCTGATTCGCTGAGTTTTCTGGACTGTAAGCCTAGTTGAATGGAACGATACACTTGCCTTTATGATGTGAGGCGATGTCTGTGGAGATAAAGAATGCGATGGGATTTGAATTTAAATCATGTGAAACTAGGGACGATCGCCCTAACCTTTTTAACCTTAACGGCCTGTAGCGAAACCAAAACCGATCGCTGCAACCGTCTAGTCAATCTCAGCAACAGCACTACCGAAACCATTCAAAAACTCCCCAGTGAAAATCTTCAGCCTGCCGATCGATTTAAAAAGGCCGCAGAAATCCTAGAGCGATCGGCCCAAGAACTCCAGACTCTAAAACTTACAGATCCTAAACTCGCGGACATGCAGCAGCAACTTAGCGCCCTTTACCGTCAAGACAGCGATCACAACCAAAAGCTCGCCACCGCCCAAAACGCCAAAATTCTGCGCACCGCCGCCGACCAAATCCAAAAAAACAGCATCACCCAAAAAAATCTAGTTCAAGCCGTTAATACCTACTGCCAAGCCTCGGAATCCTAACCAAATGCGGTATATTCAAACAGGCAATCTGATGCAAGACATACAGAGTTTGCTTCATTCATGAATTCAGCTTTAGGGAGCCACACACATGACCCGAGCCATAATGGAAACGGACAAAGGAACCATCAATCTAGAATTGTTTGAGGCCGATGCCCCCAATACCGTGAAAAATTTTGTCGAACTTGCCAATAAAGGCTTTTACGACGGCCTAGCCTTCCACCGTGTCATCCCCAACTTCATGGTTCAAGGCGGATGCCCCAACAGCCGTGAAGGTGCAAGCGGCATGGCCGGAACCGGTGGGCCAGGGTACAAAATCAACTGCGAAATCAACAAAAACAAACACCTCGCAGGCACCCTGTCCATGGCTCACGCAGGCAAAAACACAGGAGGCAGTCAGTTCTTCATCTGTCATTCACCCCAAGGTCATCTTGATGGCGTCCACACCGTTTTTGGTAAAACAGAAGATATGGATATTGTGAATGCCATTCGCGGTAACGATCGAATCATCAAGCTGACGATCGAAGCATAGACCCGATCCCCCAAATCCCCCTTTTCAAGGGGGACTTTGAGATTATTTAAGTCCGGTTCTCTTCTTTAATTCTGGTTCCCCCTTTTTAAGGGGGCTAGGGGGATCGAGTCTCAATTATCACGATCCCACTCAATTCCCTTCTCTCCCCAAAAAATCCCCGAGCAAATACAGCGAACCACAAAGCACCACCCCTTCGCTCTTCTTCTGGGCATCCGTCGCCGCCTGAAGCCCCTTCATCACATCATCAAACACCCACACCCGTTCCAAGTCCGATTGTATTGACTTGGCCAACTCCACCAATTTTGCTAAATCCGCCGATTGATGACCCGGAACGGGAACGAGATAAAGCGAATCGCCCGATCGCAGCAGCATTTTGAACATTTCAGCGTGATCCTTCGTCGCTAACATTCCCATGACCCAGTGGTTTTTGCGTGATTCTTGTTGATCTAAAAACGATCGCAGCACCCGCGAACTGTCGTAGTTATGGGCACCATCGATCAAAATTTTATGACCGCGCCAGTTGTACCATTGGAGACGACCGGGCCATTTAGTCTCAGCAATTCCCTGCGTCAACGCTTCATTCGTCACTTCCCAACCATCTTGGCGTAATAGTAAGACCGTCGCGATCGCCACCGACACATTCCCTAACTGCACATCGCCCTGTAATGGTAACTCAAACGTTAACGATCGGGGCACCAGCGCCACCCCTTCCTGTTCTAGTTCAAACAATTCAAAACCATCATAGATCGCCCAAGACTTCGGTAAGCTCTGACAGGGCTTGGTAAAGGTAATAGGACTGTAACAATCAAAGGCGCGTCGGGCAATAACAGACATCGCTTCCGTGGGGATTTGGCCCACCACCAAGGGACAGCCCACTTTAATGATTCCCGCCTTTTCAAAAGCAATCTTCGCTAACGTATCGCCCAATCGTTCGGTATGTTCCAGACTAATGGACGTGATTACCGTCGCCAACGGTTCATCAATCACATTGGTCGCATCTAGCCGTCCGCCCAAGCCCACTTCCACGATCGCTAGGTCAACCTTTTGCTGCGCGAAATAATGCCACATCGCCGCCGTAAAAATCTCAAACTGCGTTGGCACCAATGTCTCCGGAACGGCCTCTTGAACCACAAGCAGCGATCGAAGCAACTCCGCTGGCGTAATCGGCCTCTCATCAATACAAATGCGCTCCGTCCAACTCACCAAATGAGGGGATGTGTAGCGCCCCACTCGATAACCCGCCGCATGAAAAATCGAAGACAAATAAGCGCAGACCGATCCTTTGCCATTACTTCCGGCTACATGAATGACGGGGACTTTGAGCTGTGGATCGCGCATCGCTTTCATCAGCAGACGGCTATTGTCCAAGCCCATGTTCACCCCGAAACGGGCATAGCTTCCCAGCAGGCGATCGATCGCTTGATTCTGTAGTGATACGACGTTATCCAAAATCTGTGCCTGCTAGTACCAATGAATCGTTATTCCAGAAACCAAAATAACTGCCGTTACAGTGTGCCGTAAAATGGAGCATTATGTATTTTAATCTTACGGTAACGCAACTGGGGTCAGGATGGGGACTTTGCGATTAGAGGTCTGAGGTTTTTGTGAACGGAATTTGCGATCGAAACCATCGCATCGCAACCGATCGCCCCTCCTGTTTCGCCATCACCAAGGCTTGTTCGATCGCGGACGTAATGGCAAATCCTGGAAAATGAGGACTTTCTGAAACCTGTTGATAAGCACCATTGACCAAAATATAGATCATCAGCGATCCTTTACTAAAACGCCAGAGTTCCTGTACTGCAAGGGCAGTGTAGATTTCTGGATGGGTGCGAGAGGTGATGTCAATTTCGATCGCTAAGTCGGGTGGTGGATCAATTTTTAAATCTAACCGCTCTTTTCCACGAACAGCCGCTTCATTTTCAATATAAAAACATTGATCGGGTTCAATGCCTTCTAGCATCAGCGCATTTTTAAAAGTCGTCGAACCCAATGCCCAAAAATCAATCTCTAAGTAATCTAATAGCGCCTTTACAAAATCCCCAACCATTTCCTTTCCGGATTCATGTTCAGGCAATGGGACCATAATCTCTAAGCGTCCGTGATGATAAGCAATGCGCGACGGTCGACTCTCTCCCAGTTCTTGCAAAATTCGCTCGAATTCTGGCCAAGTGACATCATTCAAAATTAAGGTCTGGCCGATCGGAACCTGAATCCGTTGAAGCTCTAGTAGCATAAATAACTCAGCGGGGATGGGGCTACCAGTATTATAGGGATTGACTCCTATTGTGTATTTATTTACTAGGAAAATATGCAAGCGTTTCAAATGAACTCTCGAAAAAGATCCAGCAATTCATCACTCACCCAAAACACTTGGCGAGTCGCTTGGGG
>JANMIS010000666.1:0-9840 GCA_031375925.1 Synechococcales cyanobacterium OTE_70_concoct_197_sub | reverse complement strand
ACCTCACCGCCGAAAATCCCGAAGCGAAACATGGCGCAGGCCGTTACTTCGCCAATCTGGACGACGTGATCATGGCCTACGAACAAAAAATCGTAGAAATCCATGCCTACATCTGGGTCCGATTTGATGGTGAGGTGGAGTCTGATTTCCCTGATGAGCTTCAGGAAGAACAGACCAGTGACGATGGAACCGTGACGCGGGTTTATGACTATCGCCGGACGAGACACGATCGTGATGGCGTTCTAATTTCGCAATACGTCAAGACAACCCCCGGTCGAGCCATATACAACAAGACAGTAATTGATGTTTTGACCGATTAGGACTTCACGTTTAGGTCGATCGGGTTCTGGGAATCGGCTTTTAGACCCAGTTTGATTCCTAAAACCCGTCATTACTTTGCAGCCAACTTTCAAAAATCCAGTTCCGAACCTTAGTATTTCCGGTGGGGCACCCATGGCAGAACAGCAGCCTAAGCAAATTTTCCGTAACAAAGTCATCAATAAAAAACAGCTCCAGAACCTGGTTTCTTGGTCATTCAGGACCCATGGAACCGCTCGGACTGCCCAGATGGCGGATGCCGTGAAGGATCTGGGATTTAAATATGCCACCCGTGCCGGAGTCTCTATTTCCGTAGATGATCTTCAAATTCCGCCCATCAAAAAATCGTTGCTAGAGGCCGCTGAAGAAACGATTCGGGTCACAGAAGAAAAGTACACGCGCGGAGAAATCACCGAAGTAGAACGCTTCCAGAAGGTCATTGATACTTGGAACGGAGCTTCGGAAGATCTTAAGGATGAAGTTGTAAAGCACTTCAAATCCAACGACCCGTTGAACTCTGTCTATATGATGGCCTTCTCTGGAGCACGGGGTAACATCTCGCAGGTTCGTCAACTCGTTGGAATGCGCGGCTTGATGGCCAACCCTCAAGGGGAGATCATTGACTTGCCCATTAAAACTAATTTCCGTGAAGGCTTGACCGTCACGGAGTACATTATCTCCTCCTACGGTGCCCGCAAAGGTCTAGTGGACACCGCGCTTCGGACGGCGGATTCTGGGTACCTGACCCGTCGGCTTGTGGACGTGTCCCAGGACATGATCATCCGAGAAGTTGACTGTGGCACTACGCGCGGTATCCCTGTTCGAGCCATGATGGATGACGATCAAGTTTTGATCCCCGTTAAAGATCGCCTCTTGGGTCGCGTGGTGGCCTCGGACGTTATTCATCCTGAAACGGGTGCTGTAATTATCGGTCGTAACGAAGCGGTATCTGACGCGATCGCCGAAGAAATTGGTCGCGCCAACGTCTCAGAAGTCTTCGTCCGATCGCCCCTCACCTGCGAATCCACCCGATCGGTCTGTCAACTTTGCTACGGCTGGAGCTTGGCCCACGGTCATTTCGTAGACATTGGCGAAGCTGTCGGGATCATTGCAGCTCAGTCTATTGGTGAACCGGGAACCCAGCTCACCATGCGGACTTTCCACACAGGCGGGGTCTTTACTGGGGAAGTTGCCCGTCAGGATAAGGCTCCATTCGCTGGAACCGTCAGATTTGGTAAAAAGCTGAAGGTAAGAACCTTCCGGACTCGTCACGGGGAAGACGTCTACACCGTCGAATCCGCCACTGATACCAACAACAAAATCGTCGTCGAAGGCGAAGGCCGTGAACAGACCTTCACCTTTACCCAAGGAACCACCGTTATGGTTCGTGATGGCCAAAAGGTAAAACCCGGTCAAATTCTGACTGAAGTTCCTCTATCGGGCCGATCGCGTAAGACCACTGAAAAAGCAGCCATGGACGTTTCTTCTCACCTTGCTGGGGAAGTAAACTTTGCCGACGTCGTTCCTGAAGATAAAAAGGATAGACAGGGCAATACCACTCGCGTTGCCCAGCGGGGGGGCTTGATTTGGGTCCTGTCGGGCGATGTCTACAACCTTCCACCCGGAGCTGAACCCATCGTCAAAAATGGCGACACGATCGAGACCAACCAAATCGTCGCAGAGACTAAGCTCATCACTGAGAATGGTGGCACCATCCGATTGCCGGAAGGTTCGGAAGGTAAAGGAGGGCGCGAGGTTCAGATCATCACTTCCTCCGTACTTCTAGACGAAGCCCAAGTGCGCAGAGTAGAGACCCATCAAGGTGGAGACATCTATCAGATGGAACTCACCAACGGTCAAGTCTACGCCCTAAAAGCTGCTCCAGGCAGCCAAGTAACCGCAGGCCAAATCGTCGCTGAGTTGAAGGACGATCGTTACCGCACCAAAACCGGAGGCATCATTAAGTTCTCAGGTCTAGAAGTCGGCAAGCGCGGTAAAGCCAAACAGGGCTACGAAATCCTCAAGGGCGGCACCATCCTCTGGGTTCCAGAAGAGTCCCATGAAGTGAACAAAGACATTTCACTCCTTATGGTAGAAGACGGTCAGTTCGTCGAAGCGGGTACCGAAGTCGTTAAAGAAGTCTTCTGTCAAAGCAGTGGCATTGTCGAAGTGACCCAAAAGAACGACATCCTTCGGGAAATCGTCGTCAAGCCCGGTGAACTGCACATGGTGGACAGCCTAGATGGTCTCGTCACCCGTGAAGCCGCCCTCGTTAGCCCCGGCCAAGAAATCATGCCGGGATTGGTTGCGAGCGAACTGCGCTATGCCGAATTCGTCGAAACGCCAGAAGGACCAGCCATGTTGCTGCGTCCCGTGGAAGAGTTTGAAGTGCCGGATGAACCTCCCGCGCCCAACCAATCGGTCTCTGGACCTGGATCCGGTCGTGGAATTCGTCTGCGTGCCGTCCAGCGTACAGCTTACAAAGACGGTGAGCGAGTCCGATCGATCGAGGGGATTGACCTGCTCCGAACCCAACTTGTATTGGATGTTGACCAAGACACCAACCAGATTGCTGCGGACATCGAGCTACTGCCTGACGAAACCCTAGGTGAGGACCTCATGCGTCTTCAACTGGTGATCTTGGAGTCACTGGTGATTCGCCGCGACGTTGCTGCTGATACTACGCAAGGTCCTACCAGTACCAAGGTCTTGGTTCAAGATGGCGATCAAGTCGAGCCAGGTGCAGTGGTTGCCCGCATCGAAACTCTCTGCAAAGAAAGCGGTCGAGTGCAGGGGATCCGTGAAGATGGCGAAGCGATTCGTCGGATTCTTGTTGTACGGGATGCTGATACTCTCACCGTCAAGACCAATGGACGCACTGTTGAAGTTGGTGAGTTGGTCGTTGCGGACGACGATATTGAAGAGTCTGGCCAGGTGGTCTCCGTCTCTGGCGATGAAGTCAAACTTCGCATTGCACGGCCTTACCGCGTGTCTCCTGGTGCCGTCCTCCATATTGACAACGGGGACCTCGTTCAACGGGGCGATAACTTGGTGCTGTTGATTTTTGAACGGGCTAAGACTGGGGACATCATCCAAGGTTTGCCTCGGATTGAAGAACTCCTAGAAGCCCGGAAACCCAAAGAACCTGGTGTGTTGGCTCGTCAAGATGGGGTCGCTCAAGTGGTCTACGGAGATGATGAATCCGTGGAAATCAAGGTCGTTGATGATGACGGCTTGATTACTGAGTACCCGATCGGTCCCGGTCAGCAGGCGATTGTGATCGACGGCGATCGAGTGATTGCGGGCGACAGGCTCACCGACGGCCCTGCAAATCCCCACGAACTGCTAGAAACCCTCTTCCTCGCAAAACTCGAACGCCTCGGCACCAACGAAGCAGCTCTAGCCAGTTTGCAGGTGGTCCAGTCGCTCTTGGTCAACGAAGTCCAAGGGGTCTATCAATCTCAAGGCATCACCATTTCCGACAAACACATTGAAGTTGTTGTTCGTCAAATGACCTCCAAGGTGCGCGTCGATGATGGTGGAGACACCACAATGCTGCCAGGGGAACTCGTTGAAATGTATCAAATTGAGCAAGTCAACGAAGCCATGTCCATTACAGGCGGCGCACCTGCCAAATACACTCCTGTGCTGCTCGGGATCACCAAAGCGTCGCTTAATACCGATAGCTTCATCTCTGCTGCATCTTTCCAAGAGACCACCCGCGTCTTGACGGAAGCTGCGATCGAAGGTAAATCAGATTGGCTCCGTGGTCTGAAAGAAAACGTCATCATTGGTCGCTTGATCCCAGCCGGGACAGGCTTCAATGCTTACGAAGACCAGGGTGCGCCTGAGGTTGACCTGACCTACGATGTGCTGGACGACGATCTAATGGATCTCTCTGAAATCGTGGACGATCGCACCGCTCGCGCTTACGGCCTAGACAGCTTTGAAGATCGGCCTACCTTTAGCTTCGAAAGCTTTGGAGCAACGCCTCCAGTAGAAGAGCTAACGCCTGGGTTTTCGCCTGTTGTAGATGACGACGAGTTGATTGATGACACATCATCCCTTAGCTTGGACGATGACCTTTAAACTTGAGTTTTCGGGCGATCGTCAAAGCTAAATTCAATTGATTTAATTCCGGTGATTAGAGGAGGGTAATAACCCTCCTTTTTTATTTGTTTTAGATTAGAAAACCGAAGTGGCCATTCCAGGGAAAACCGTTTTAAACTGCTAAAAACATAGCAATCCCCACCACACCCATGAGCGCCTGGACCGATCGTTTTAACAGCCTGACTGGAAAAAAACGCCTTGTCGTCAGCCGTATTTTTGTAGCCTTAACGGGCAGCGAATCCACTACGCTCCTAGGGGTACTAAACCGTGCCGCCCAAGTTGCGATCGACTCCGACGGCGACCTAGAAGTGATGGGCGAATCCCTGGTTGAAATCTGCGAAAGTCTTCTTCAACGGGAAACCAGTTGGGAATCCAGCCATAATGAAGGAGAGGTCTTTTGGTCGGAGGAAGAGGCGAGCCAGTACCTGAATGAGCTGTTCACCGACTCTTCAAGACGCTACTTTAGCGAAATGGATGAAACCCCTGATGATGGCCAGCCCTTAAGCATCCCTATGACTCAGAATGTCGTCGTCATGATGACCTTGGCAATCGAAGGCGAAGTCCCAAGCCTCGAAACCGACCTGTCTAATATTCAAGCCCTTCGTCAAGCACTCTCCAAAATCTGCGATCTCCAGGCCCAAAGACGACTGCGGGCGATTCAAGTTAATTTTTCTCCAGATCAAATGGGGTGTGTCCTTACCAGTGACCACCTCATGCAGCAATTCCCCGAATTAATTCCTCTTTAGCATTTAATTAAGGATCATCCCACCATGTCACGCCCCACAATTTTCTCCAAAAGCCTGTTTGCATTACTGCCTGTTTTCTTACTGCTGACGGCCTGTGGCAGTTCAGACCAAGCCACAAAACCCCTAGACCCAAACAATTCGCCAGGAGAAGTCCGAACCACCGATCGCACCGATGCCAAAGCTCCCGGCATTCAAGCCCAAACCCCGCTGGCCGATGGGGAATATCCTGTCCAGCAAGCGACCTTTGACGATGCAGATGGGGAATATACCTTAATGCTGCTGAACGCCCCTAGTTCTAGCTTCAGAACCAAAGAGCTTCAAATGGCCCGCCTCACTGATGAGCAAATTAAAGAAGGCAAAAAATCCTACCTCAAAGTAGAAAACAAAGAACCCGTCTTCTATCTCACCGAAGATTTTAAAATTGCCTACGTTCACAACGTCTCCGAAGAACGCACCAATCCCACCACAGGCCGCACCGAAACCACCGTTGTCCGCCAAGAATCCAACTTCTGGTCTCCCTTTGCCGGATCCCTAGCGGGTGGTATTGCAGGGCAGGCGATCGGCAGTATGCTCTTTCGTCCCCAACACTACATGCCACCCCAGTTCCAGTCTGGTGGCGGCTTGATGACGGGCTATGGTGGCTATGGTCGCACCTACGGAGATGCGGTCGGTAACTATCAGCAGCGCTATCAGCAACCCCCTGCGGTCGAACGAAACCGCACCGCCTTCCGCGCCAACGGCAACATTCGTAGCAACGATCGGGATGCCATCAGACAGCCCCGAGACACCACGAGTCGCGATCGTTCCACAGGTTCCGGCTTCGGGTCCAGCGACTTAAAAAATGGCAGGACACCCCAAAATGCCGAACCTCGATCGGGTGGAAGCTTTGGTAGTAGCCAACCCCGACGATCGAGCGGCAGCTTTGGCAGTGGCCGAAGCAGTGGCCGACGACGTTAGGGACTAGCTGAGAAATATAGCCTCAGCCGGACTTTGCTGACGCAACGCTACGCGAACGACTCCGCTCAGTCCTCGACCCAGAATTTAGTAGGCCAAAATGCTGGAAGGATTAATAAAGTCGTGATTGAAGTCGAAGTTCATCAACAACTACGCGCCTTACTGCGAGAGCAGGCCATGCCCCACTGGGAGCACCATCTCACCATGGCTCGCTTAGTAGCACGGGCCTTGCGGTTAGGCCGGAGTGCGTTGATCCAGACTGGAACCACAGCAGGACTTTCTGCGCCCTATCGGTTGAGTTATCTGATGCCCCTGCTTTTGTGGGAAGGTCCTGCGATCGTCGTCGCTTCAGAAAGTGTCCAGCAATGGTTGATCCGAACCGAACTCCCCCGTCTCCAACAGTGGCTCGACGCGCCCAAGTCTGTCCAACAGATCCACCCCAATAGCCCCACTCAAATTCATGGCTTTTCTGGCATTTCACTGGTCACGCCTCACCATTGGTTGCGCGATCGGCTCGAACAGCGCGGTGAATTTCCTACAGGAATTTTGACGATCGTGGATGGCGTTGACGACCTCGATGTTTGGGTTAAGGACGTACTGAGCTTACGGCTTCAGTCTGAGCATTGGGAGCAGTTGATGCTGTCGCACCCTAATTTTCGATCGCTCCTTTTGGATTTACGCATTTCCATCACCCACACCCTATTTCAGCATCCGGCCAATCCCTACAACTGCTACGTCCTCGAACCCGAAGAGTACCGCCCTCTGCAACATCTTCTGGGTCAACTTCAGAGAAGTTCTCCCCTACCCGCAATTTGGTCAAAGCTATTTCAGCAACTGACCCGATCGCTCGACCTAGAAGCCGATCGCACTCAACGTGAACAAAAAATCCTCCAGGAAAAACCAGAAGCCCGATCGCCTCAATCCACAGCCGACCCGGGCTTACTATCAGCCAAACTCGATCGGAAGTCAGGGTCATTTACCTTACAGCAGAGTCCAATTCGCTTTGCCCCACTGCTGCAAGGCCTTTGGCAAGCGCAGCCCACCGTTCTCATCGGCAGCGCCCTCGACCTTGATACCAACGCCGACATCTATCGCCAAACCCACGGCCTCTTGGATCTAACCTGCCTCAAATTTTCACCGCCCCGTCATGAGGCTTGCATTCAGCTTTACCAGCCCGATCGCATCCCCATGCCCAACACGCCCCAGTTTCAGCCCGCCCTCCTCTGGGAACTCCGCCAAATCCTGTCGCGATCGTCCCTGGCAGAGGGCTTAATCGTAATCCTAGTGGGCGATAATCCCCTTCGTAGCCAAGTCGGTGCAACCCTCGCCGCAGAGTGGGGATCTAGAGTTCAGGTCGATCGTCTACCGGAAGCGCCCAATGGGATCTTGGTGACAGGTTGGACGGAGTGGCAGCAGTTCCAAGCGGCTCCACCAGGCAATATCGAACTCGTGCCCCACTGTATTGTAATCGCTACATTGCCCATGCCCTCCCTAGAGGATCCGATCGTCGCCGCCCGAGTCCGAGACTACAAACGACTTCGCCAGGATTGGTTTCGACTGTATCTTTTACCGACTGCCCTAACGGCGCTCCAACGCGCTATTTTCCCGGTCCGATCGTCCCGTGGCTTAGTCGCGCTTTTAGACAGTCGAGTTTTGCACCGCAACTACGGCCAGCAGGTCCTCAGTGCCCTCAGCCCTTACGCCCGACTGAACTATCTCGATGAAAGTTGGGATTCAGACGGGGATGATTAATTTGCCATAATCAAGCGATGCAAAAGAACACACAACCGTTATGATCGGTGAACAGACTAAATCCGCGCTTCGAGTTTGGTCGTATAAAATTATTCTTGAAATGCCTTACCTTCACCATGGCCAACCCAAAGCGCAATAGCTCTAAAAATCCTTCTCAGAAAGGGGATACCAAGCGAAGTCAAGCCGATCGTGCGGAGCAGTCCCGTTTGGAAGAGAAAATCCTCCCTTGGACCTCCATTACGCGAAAGCAGGCTGAACAGTTCGTTTCCATCACAACAACGGGTGCTTGGGTCAGCATTGGTGTTCTAGTGTTGTTCTGGGTGACGGTTCGGTTTATTGGCCCGTCTCTGGGCTGGTGGGTTTTGGCAGATTAGCTCAAGTTTATCGATCCGAAGTGGTCTAGAAATGAATCGAGAGCAATGAAGAGGCACAGCTTGGCGTTATTGGAATAGACAAATTCCTGATGACACCATTCATGAATGTTGAAGTGCTTTGTCACTGTCGATACGCCCAAACCTTCCGGACCCCGCTAAGATAGTGGGAAAGGGTAGTTTAATGGTATCGCTCCATCAAACTTTTTCATCTACTCAAGTTATGGATGCGTTTTTTCAAGGTATATTAAAAAACTTAAATATTTGTTTAGGACCGTGACAGAAGAATGGAGAAACATGATGTTCGTAAGACTTGCCCAACAACACAGTCAGTTTGTTAAGGATCTCGTAATGAACCTTCAAGCCTTGGCGATCGTCTTGGAAAAACAGGGTTACATTGCTTCCTGCTACACTTGTGGCGGCGAAATGAATAGCGCTTCTTTTATGGTGAGTTTGGCAGACAATCACCTGATTCGGTTCTTAGTGTCCGACTATGGCATTACCTGGACTGAAATGAGGGATGACCGAGAGTTGATGAAGCTCGAAGGGGCTGAAGCGATCAGCCAGCTTCAAGAGCTGGAAAATATCTCCAAGTTCCCGATGAGTGCTCAAGATATGCTGGGTCAGCGTCCTACTCCGGTTTATGCAGTTTCTCGCGCCAGTGTTTCTGTCGGTGAAGTTGAATTAGTGGGCTAGGGTTACTTGGTTCGTGGGTCGCCTGAAATCGTGAAGCAGTCATGTAAAGTGGACAATCTGGCAGAAATTCTTTAGATTTTGAAGTACGATCGAAGTATCATCTTCGTTCTAGCTTTTTAAAGAAATTCCTCTTCCTCTTCAACACTTTGCGAGATCCCTGTGTGGCAGCATCAGTTTATTCAGGCTAATCGAATTCGTTTGCACTATGTCACTCAAGGCGAAGGTGACCTAGTTATTTTGTTGCATGGATTTCCAGAGTTCTGGTATTCATGGCGCTATCAGATTCCAGTACTTGCCCGTCATTTTAAAGTGGTCGTGCCTGACCTGCGGGGCTATAACCAGTCCGATAAGCCGTCTAGTGGTTACGATCTGGCGACTTTGGCATCAGACATTCGTAGTTTGATTGAAAATTTAGGGTACGAGCGTGCTCACATCGTCGGTCATGACTTTGGCGGGGCAATCGCTTGGCGATTTGCACAGCAGTTTCCTCAGATGCTCGATCGTTTAGCTATTTTGGGTGCCCCTCATCCTTCCCGTTTCGCAGCAAATTTATTGAAGGATATTGACCAACTACGTCGAAGCTGGTACTTGTTCGCATTTCAGTTGCCGGGATTGCCAGAATGGCTGATTCGACAGAACTTATCAAATTTTGTCCAAACTGTCTTTCGGGGGTTGGCGGTGCGGAAGGGCTTCCTAACCCGTGAAACTTCAGATATGTACGAAGGCGCTTTGAGGCAACCCGGTGCGATCGGGGCGGCACTCAACTATTATCGACAGCTTTTTTCCCCGTTGACTTGGGTTCGGGATACCTGGTCTGCCGTCGTGACCCGTTCTAGACCGATTACTTCCCCAACCCTTGTGCTGTGGGGAGACGAAGATGCGGTTCTTAGCCG
>JANMIS010000632.1:0-6869 GCA_031375925.1 Synechococcales cyanobacterium OTE_70_concoct_197_sub | reverse complement strand
CTTTATCGTCGCCTTTTTTGAGGTTTTCGTGGAAGGCAATCATGAGGGCGCTGGTGGGTTTGTCGGGGACTTGCCAGAGGGAGACGACTAGGCTGGGGACTCCGGCGGAGAGGAACGATCGGGTCAGACCAATCACGCCTTCGCCTGTGATTTGGCCTCGTCCGGTGTTGCAGGCGCTGAGGACGACGAGGTTAGCTTTGAGCCGCAGGTCAAGGATTTCGCCTGCTGTTAGGGTGCTGTTAAGTTCGTTAAGTGGGGCTTTGTCGGTGTTTGGGGTGGTGTTGGCGAGGATGATGGCGCTTTCAGAGCCGGAGCGATCGTCCATGGTGCCGTGGGTGGCGAGGTGGATGAGGGAGGCGCTGGGCATTTTTTTGAGGATGTTTGCTTTGGTGGCGTTGGGTCCGACGATGGCGCTGGTGTTGAAGAGTTGGGCGATGGCGTTGGCTTCGAGTTCGCTGCCGGGGAGGGCTTCGTAGCTAGTCGGCATGGGGGATGGGTTGCCGACGATGAGTGGGTCGGTGGTGGATTGTTTGCTGGGAGCGAGGAGGCTAAGGGTTTGGATGGAGGGGGCAATTTGGAGGGTGTGTTTTTGGATGAGGTATTGGCCTTGATTGTCTTGCAGGGATTGGAAGGGGATGAGGAAGAGTTCGCCTTGGGGGACGAAGATGACGCGATCGCGATCGTTTTTGGGCAGGAGGTTTTCGATAGGTTCGATCAGCAGTTTGTGGGCGGCGCGACTGTCTTCGGTATAGCGGGCGTAGTTTTCGGGGCGATCGTTGGTGAGGTTGCTGCGGGTTTTGCTGCTGCGGGTGATGAGTTGTTTGAAGGGGGAGTTTTTCGATCGGGTGGTTTGGTTGGTGGTTTGGGCAAGTGTGTCGGGGGGGCGTTGTAGGTCGGTGGTGCGGAAGTGGATGGTGCCGTTGGGTTGAATGACCCAAGTGTGGAGTTCGCTTTCGAGTTCTGGGCGATCAAGTTGGCGGGTGATGGCGTAGGTGACGATTGTGGCGTTTTGCGCTTTGGCGGTGGCTTTGATGCTGTCTAGGGTAATGGGGGGTGGGTTTTGGTCGGAGGCATTGTGGGTGAAGCTTATCGTGTTGTTATTTTTGACGAGGGTATTGTTTGAGAACGTTCGCTGTGAGAGCAGATCGACCAGGGCGCGGGCGCGGGCGCGTTCTGCGGTGAGGAGGGCTTGGTTGGTGTCGTTGTTTTGAATGTGGGCGCTTTGGAGGAGTTGGTAGGCTTGGGTTTGGGTTTCGGCGATGGTGAGGCGTTGGGCATCTTTAAGGTCTGGGCGGAGGGCTTCAAAGAGATCGATGCTGCGGGTGAGGGTTTTGATTGCGTCTTTGAGTTTGTTTTGTTTGAGTTGAAGTTGTCCGAGGGCGCTGTTGGCGCGGGCTTCAGTGGCGAGGTCTCCGATGCGATCGGCTAAGTCTCGGGCTTTTTCGTAGTAGGGTCTGGCTCGATCGAGTTCTCCGATTTTTTGGTAGTAGTGGCCGAAGTTGAGCAGAGTGGTGATGGTTCCAGCAATGTTGCGGCTGCGATTGTCGGAGAGGGTTTCGGCTTGTTTGAGTTGACGTAGGGCGATGGCGGGTCTTTCGGCTTCTAGATTGACCATGGCGGCGGCGTTGAGGGCAAGAATCAGGACGATCGATTGCTCAGGTGAGGTGAGTTGTTCGGCGAGTTGGACGCTGCTGTTGGTAGCGCGTTCGGCTTCTTGGGTTTTGCCGATTGCTTGGTAGGCGCGTCCGAGTTGGGTGAGGAGGTTGATGCGGGTAAATTGATTGCGTCGTCCGTAGGTGTTGCCAAGTCTTTTGCTGAAGTTGAGGGCTTCTTCGTAGTGGCCGATCGCTTCGTCAAATTGTCCGACTTCAAAGGCGGTGTCGCCCAAAACTTGCAGTGCTTCGACTCGGACTCTTTGGGATGCGCCGATGCGCGTGGCGCTGGTGGCGTATCCAGCGGCTTTGCGATATTGTCCGAGATTGCGGTAGGCGTTGGCTAGGCCGACTTGTTTGAGTTGTTGTTGGGGCCAAGAATAAAAGTTGGCTTGGGACATCAGAAGATTGCTTAGGGCTTGTTGCGGTCTGCCTGCTTCGAGTTGGAGTAAGCCTGTGAGATTTTTGGCGCGCCAGTAGGCGTTCATGCTGGGGTTGAAGCTGCTGTCTGCGGCGAAAAGTTTTCGCTCGGCTTCGGCGTAGTCGGCATCTTGATAGGCGATCCAGGCGAGTTCTAGGTTGGTGAGATCTATGCCGGGTTTGTGGTTATATCTGATGTAGCGTTGATGGAGAGTTTGGAGTTGAGCTTTTTGGGCGAAAATTGGGGTCTCAAAGGGTTGTCTGGAGATCCTTTCGAGTTCACGATCGAGGGTTTGGATTCCTGGGTTTGGGGTTTGGGCAACGATCGGTTTGGATAGGTTTATGGTGAGGAGGCAGGTGAGGAGTGCGATGGTGAGGAGTGAGGTGCGGAACATGAGGTTGTGGTGGGAGTCTGGGTTTGGAGATGTTTAGGTTAGGATGCCCAGAGCTTATGCTTTTTGTTTTTTGTGGGATGTTTTTTTTTGTGGGGTTGGGCGCGGCGGAGGTGGGCGGTTGCATTTATGGGTTTTTCGATCGATCCCGCTGAGGTGCTTGTTGAGCCGATCGGGGTTTGGGTCGGAGAAGCGTGTGGGTTTCAGCGCTTATAATGGGGTCCAAGTTGTTAGTTGCTTTTATCATGCACAATCCGTTTCCTGGCATGAATCCTTATCTCGAAAATCCGGCGTTGTGGGCGGAGGTTCATCATCGTTTGATTAGCGCGATCGCCATTGCTCTCGGTCCATCCCTTCGGCCTAAATATCGGGTTGCGATCGAAAAACGAACCTATCTGAGTGAAGGTGATAAGGCGATCGATGTGGGGATTCCAGATGTTGCGGTGTTGACGACGGTGAAGACTGCGGATCGGGCGATTGGGGCTGTTGCGATGCTGGAACCGATCGCTTCAAATATTTCGCAGCCTTTTACGGTGACGTTGCCGATCGCGCAGGAGGTGAATGAAGGGTATCTAGAAATTAGAGAGGTTGCGACGGGACGGGTGGTGACTTCGATCGAGGTGCTTTCTCCAAAAAATAAGCGATCAGGTAATGGGCGGGATGCTTATCTCAGTAAGCGACAACGGGTGTTGGGGAGTTTGACGCATTTAGTGGAGATTGATTTGTTGCGGGCAGGAAGAGCAATGGAGATGTTGACGGAGATGCCAAGTTATCACTATCGGATTTTGGTGTCGCGGGTGAACGATCGGCCTCAGGCGCAATTGTATGGGTTTAGTGTTCAGCAGCCGATTCCTGAAATTGTGATTCCGTTGGAACGGGGGGATGTGGAACCGCTTTTGAAGTTGCAGGGGCTTTTGGATGGGGTGTATGAGCAAGCGGGGTTTGATTTGACGATTGATTATTCGCAAGCTCCGATTCCGGGGTTGTCGAAGGAGGACCAGAGTTGGTGGGCTGAAAATAAAGGGGAGCGTGAAGGTTATGTCAGACAATCTTGAACATGTGAGTTTTCCGTTTGAGTTAGCAAGACGGATTACTAGTGAGGAAGTGGCAGCGGCGAGGTTGGCAGCGAAGGAGCAGTTTGGGATTGAGCCGGGGAAGCAGCGGGGTCGTCCGCCGAAGCCGGGAGATCAGAAGTATTAGGCGGTGTCGATTCGGTTGAATCCGCAGGTGTTGTTGTGGGCAAAGGCAGAGGGCGATTCCCGTTCCGGGAGGCTGCGCCAACGTTTAGGCGTGGGCTACCAAACGGTGATTAATGAGGCATTGTTAAAGTTGTCGATCGCTCAAGAGTAAATCTTCCTGTCCTGATTTGGGGTGTGGAGCAGAGCTTCTATAAGTTAATCCGTCTGATCCCCACCGCAGATGATGCAAGCTCTTACATAACCTGCCTTTTTCGCATCTTCTACTGTGGAGAAACATTGGACATCACGCATCTCCGAAGGATTTACACGCTCTGGATAGTTATGACAAGCTCTATTATAATGATAAACATTACTTGTTTTACGTGCGCGGATAGGACCTCCTACAACAAGCTCTCCTACCGTCCCTTGAAGTAGAACTTTGAATTTCCTTAGTATTTTCAACCTTGGATTTGCCAAAATATTTCGCTCTAAATCATCAAGTATTTCATCTAAAGAGACTTTAGTTTCGAGCGCATTCATATAATCGATTCTAGGAAAAAAATCGAATATCTTAAGAAGAGAATCAATATAAAATAAGCTATAGTTCGGCTCTAATTCTTGAAGTGTAAACCACGATGAAACACTTAAGTCAAGAGAATCAATTAGCAAAGATTTGTTCGTTGAATATTTTGCAATTAACCCTCCGATAACTTTGTCTGCATCAACATACCTAGAATCTCTTTGATAGTCGAAAATCTTATACTTCTTCTTAAAATCTTCAAGTTTAGGATATAAATTCCCCTCTTTGTGCTTAAGTTCTTGTAATAACCCCCGTTGTTCATACAAAATATCATTTGCCCAAGATAATCTCGAAAGACTTGCTAAATCCTGCTTATTATCTATCAAATTTTCGATCAAACTGCTAATAACCCAAGCTTGTGAATCAAGTTGATTAATTAATCTCGCTTGATACGTTCCTTCTAAATCCAATTTTAGTGCCAAATCACTCGATAATTTTTCGCGCTGCCTCTTAATTTCCTGACCTAAATCTCCTTTTAATGTGTGTTGAAATAATACTTGAATAGTCTTGAATGGAAATGCACGAGGTGCTTGATGCCCTAAAATAATCCACTTTCCTAATACCTTAATTAGAAACCATATTGTCTTTAGATAATTCAGTTTCTTTTTGGCAGACTCATCAAGATATAGCCAATCTGAATCGAAAGGATTAGTGTCATGAACTAGGAGATTTCTCCACTTTAAGTCTGTATTGTGAAATTCTTGTTGAAGATCAATCAATCTAGTAAATCGTTCCAACAAAAAATTAATTGGTACTGCCTCTGCACCCAGGTCGAATCTTTCATCACGAGTATCACGAACAACACCACAGACCTTTGAAGTTCGATTATTGAGTAATGGAGAACCACTCAAACCTGGTAAAACCTGCCCACATTTTAGCTTTAATCCTGAAATGGGTGTTCCAATTTTCCCCTCACATTCGAGCGTCACTGGATCACCATTTTCGTTACCCTCTTCATGGAAAGAATATCCATAGGTATAGCAGGGATCTCTGGACTCAATATCGTCATCAAGATATACACAGTAATCAGATGAGTTAGGACTATTACAAACAAGAATCGCTAAATCTACACCGTCAGGAAAAATTTCTACTATTCCTGCTTCTAATGTAGTTTTTAAATCACTACATAACAGATTGATTTTAGAGCCTAGAGGTTCCTTGAGGACATGAGCGCATGTTAAAATTATACCGGGAGCAACAAAAAAACCTGTGCCTCTACTTCCCACTTCTGTATTGATTTTTACGGTTGAAAGTCTTAATAAGTCATGTATGCTAAGTGCCATTTGTTAATCTGAGAAATTCCTATTCTTGACTATTCCATTCAAGAGTTACCTCCAGAGTAGCTTTGCCAGAGCCTTTAACAAGTGATGAAACAAGTTTTCCAGATTCAGTACTGACTTCCAAACCAAACTTCACAGTTGCTTTCTGCGGTTTTGCCTTTTCTAAGGTCTTCTTAATTGAAACAGTCAATCCTTCAACAACATCTGAAATATCATCAAAGTCAAAAACGTTAGACGAAACATTATTTCTCCCACCAACCTTCTGGTTCACCTCAATATTAACAATGGCACCATTAGACAACTTAACTGGGACTTTCTGGGATGTTGGTTGATCATCAAGCATAATTAGAACCAATTTCTTGAATTTTTCTTCACGACATCTTACCATAAGAATCTATCTTCCTATACACCGACTGGAAGACCTACCTCCACCTCCTCGCCCACCGAAAGCGCGCAGACCTCATGGGCGATCTAGCGACGCTCTATCCCGCCATTTTGCACCTCGGCGGAGATGACGCGGGTTTGTCGGCAATGGAAGTGAGGTGAAGGACGGAGGACGGAAGAGCGAGGACGGAGGAGAGGAAAATGGAAATGAGCAATCGATCGAATTAAGAAACCACACTAACTTGTAACCGATCGCACCACTGTTGCGCCGTCTGAGCCAAAGTTAATCGATCGGCTTCATTCGCCCATAATCTTTCCCAATCCAGCTTCCAATCACTCAACTGACGCTGAAGATCCACCAACTCCGTTGCAATCTCAATATCCAATACCAAATCGATCGTTGGCACCGTCCATTCAATAAAAAACTGACTCTCTCTCACCAAATGCCGAGCCACAGAACTCTCTTCAACATTACTCGCCAATGTTTGAATTCTCGCTAGATTTAACGTAATACTCTCCAACTGAGACGTGCGATCGGACTGAAGATAACGAGTCTTCAAACTATCCCAATTCATTGCCATGGCACACCTCTTAAAATTGGATAAACAATCTCATCAATTTGCGATCGAAGCAGCGGATGTTGGATTTCCATCGACCGATTATTCGCACTCACCCGAATATTAATAATCGACTCATACCCGATCGTCTGACTAAACGGGTACCAATCTGCACCCCATAAATCAAACTGACAGCTTCCCGCATTTAATAAAGCCCTTTCACAGTCTGCATGTAATTCCCCACCTCCCGCAAGTATTTTACGCTCAATATCCACCACAAATTTAACATAAATTCCTAACGCTTCCAGCATCGCCAGCATTTGATCTGGTGTGGCGCGATCGTGGAGAATTTGAATCATAAGAACTTCGTCTAGCAACGTATCTCAGTTTAGTCGAAGCTTGTCTGATTTGCGATCGTTACCTCCC
>JANMIS010000618.1:0-1103 GCA_031375925.1 Synechococcales cyanobacterium OTE_70_concoct_197_sub | reverse complement strand
TCGGCATCCACCGTGTCGGTATCCCAGAGTTCGGTATTGACCGAACCGGGTGACATGGAAATGACCCGAATTCCATGACTACGCTCTTCAGCAGCCAGGGTTTTGGTCAATGCTAAAAGACCAAACTTGCTGACGCAGTACAAGCCCCAATTGGGAAACGCTTGGTGTGCAGCAACTGAAGATAAATTGATAATCGTTCCTTGCTTTTGTGATCGCAGTTTCGGTAACACACCCTGAATGACTTGCAACACACTGGTGATATTTAGATCTATCACCCGTTGCCAATCTGCCAAAGGTGTTTCTAACAGGCCATTGGTATAGCCCATCCCCGCACTGTTAATCACGATGTCAAGGCGCGGCAGTCCCGCCACGATCGATGCAATCTTCTCTCGAACCTGAGAAAGTTCAGAAAGATCTACAACACACACCTGTGCTTCCACACCTGAGAGTCTGGCTTGCTGGGCGATACTCTCCAGTTTTTCCAAATCTCGTCCGACCAGTGCTAGATGGATTCCAGCCTTAGCAAACGCTGATGCAGTGGCTTTGCCAATGCCACTACTCGCTCCTGTAATCAGAGCATATTGTGATTGAGTCAAAGTCTTGTTCTCGCAACGGACTGAAACAATGGGTTGAAAAGTTTGCAAACAAGGGCCGATCGCTGCGTCACTCCGAAAGCTCTTAAACTGTCGTGCTAAAAGCAGTTCAAAATCCCGAAGCAGAGGGCGATCAATTAAGAAGATGTAAATAAATGTTACAGCTTCTCATTATATCACTAGATCTCAGCATTACGTTTTCGGGAATAGGTTGTGGGAAACATCCTTCCTATCCTTCTGAAAATTTGCCAATGCTCCGGAATTTTTCATACCGAAGGTCTCGTCGTTCTCGGCTGGTCATGGCGTCTAAGTCCACAAGATTTTTTAAGATTGCGGCCTTAACTTGTTCCGTTGCAAGCACTGGATCGGTATGGGCGGCACCTGTGGGTTCTGGAATTACTTCATCGATGATGCCGAGACCGAGAAGATCTTCCGAGGTGATTTTGAGAGCATCGGCAGCTTTAGCAGCTTTACCCGCATCACGCCACAGGATAGCAGCACAGGCTTCGG
>JANMIS010000612.1:0-4634 GCA_031375925.1 Synechococcales cyanobacterium OTE_70_concoct_197_sub | reverse complement strand
CCTGATGCGCCGATCGCAACAAAAAACCGACTGCCCCGACAGTGCTAATAAAGCTTAGTCAGTAAGGGTTTCAGTCGGCTGTATTTTTAGATACTCAGGGATGCCACTTAGAAATCTGTGGCAAATCTTTTAAAGAATTTGCTTAACAATGGGTGATGTGTACACTCCCAGGTCAAACAAGCCACTATAAAGCAAGCTAAGTAAAGCAAGCTAAGTAAAGCAAGCTAAGCGTTCGGTTTGAACTCCAGTGAAACGCCATTCATGCAGTAGCGTAGACCTGTGGGTTTTGGACCGTCGTTGAAGACGTGACCCAAGTGCCCGCCACATTTGGCGCAATGGACTTCTGTGCGTGTCATGAATAGCGTGCGATCGACCGTGGTTTCGACTGCGCCTTCGATCGGTAGGTAGAAGCTGGGCCAGCCTGTGCCGCTGTTGAACTTGGTGTCGGATTTGAACAACTCAGTCCCACAGCCGGAGCAGAAGTAGCTACCGGGTTCATAGACTTTATCAAGGGGGCTGCTGCCTGCGCGCTCTGTGCCATGCTTTCGAAGGACCTTGAAGGCTTCGGGGGAAAGCTCAGCTTGCCACTCTGCATCAGTTTTTTGGATTTCAAAGTTTTTTTGGGCTGCCATGGGTGTGTCTCATGAGGGATACCTTCATTTTCGAGCATGGCTCCTTAAACTGCAATCACTGGATGGAAATAGAAGGCCAGTGCCAAGACTGCGTAGGCCGCCAGCAGCAAAGTTCCTTCGAGCCAATTGGACTTGCCATCGGAGCTAATGGAGTTGGTAATTAAGACTGCAACGGTGACAGCCACGAGTTCAAAGGGGTTAAAGTCCAAGTCCATCGGTTGCCCCGTGAGCCATCCAATAATCACTAGCAGCGGCGCGACAAAGAGCGCAATTTGCAAACTCGAACCCACGGCGACAGAAACCGATAGGTCCATTTTGTCCTTCATGGCGACCGTGACAGCAGTGGCATGTTCGGCGGCGTTGCCTACGATCGGTAGCAAAATCACCCCGGTAAAGAGCGACGTTAAGCCCAGCATGGAGGTGGCTTCTTCGAGACTGCCGACGAGGAGTTCGGATTCGATCGCCACTGCAATGGTGCAGACAAAGAGGACGGCAATCCAAAGTTTGAGATTGGGCTTGTGGGCTTCTTCTTCTCCGGCTAGGTTGGCGGAGGCTAGTTCTACAGCATCAATTTCTGCGGTGCCGACATCATATAAATAAGTGTGGGTTTTCATTGAGAACAACAGCGTCAAGCAGTAAACGCCGATCAAGACTACTGCTACCGCCACTGAAAGCTGTTGAATGGTGGATTCACTAATGCCCGTTGAGGTGTAGTTCATGGCGGTCGGCAAGAGCAGTGCAATCACAGCTAGGTTCATAGAGGAGGCATTCATTCGGGCCACCACAGGCTGAAATGACTGTTCCTTGTACCGTAAGCCCCCCAACAGCATTGATAGACCCATCACCAACAGCAAGTTCCCAATAATCGAACCTGTCAAACTCGCCTTGACGACATCAATTAAGCCTGCGTTGAGGGCGGCGATCGCAATGATCAACTCCGTTGCGTTTCCAAAGGTGGCATTGAGCAAACCGCCCAAGGTCGGACCTGCGACGACGGCAATTTCTTCGGTGGCGGTGCCCATCCAAGCGGCTAGGGGCAAAATGGCGGCGGCGGCGGTGAGGAAGACCACCAACGAACCCCAATGGAGAAATTCCGCTGCGATCGAAACGGGAATAAAGGCCAGTAAGCCGATGAAGACGATGTTTTTGACAGACATGGATGGAGGGTGCTCAGCTAGGTGGGTTGGGATGGTTGGTAGATTGAATTGGATTACGGGGACTTATCGATTTATAGGATACCCAGAGGGTGAGATTTTGGGTGGAGTTTATTAGGATAAAAAATAAAAATTCGGCCTATATCTTGCATAGACCATTCTCGAATTCACTCGTTCTTAAATCCCAAATCTTAAAGTTATGCTTCAACTTTCTCAGCATCGTGTTGCCGTTCTACTCCATGAAGGCATTCAAGGCACCAAGGGCAAGACGGGTCTTGCCGTGATTCGTCACTATCCGGGAGCGATCGTTGCCATCATTGATGAACAATGTCCCGATGGAAATTTTTCAAACTTAACGGGAATTGACTGCGCCGCGCCGATCGTCTCTTCTTTGCAAGCCGCGTTAATCTATCAGCCGGATGTTTTACTAATTGGGATTGCGCCGTCGGGAGGCGTTTTGCCTGCGGCTTGGTTAAATGAGGTGAAGCAGGCGGTGGCGGCGGGCCTTGCGATTGTTAATGGCTTGCATACTCAGCTTGCCGTCCACCCGGAAATCATAGAGATTTTGCGTCAGCAGGAGACGCCACCTTTGATTTGGGATATTCGTCAGGAACCACCGGGGTTATCTGTGGGTTCTGGGGCGGCCCGATCGCTCCAATGCAAGCGCGTGCTGACCGTGGGAACTGATATGAGCGTGGGTAAAATGTCCGCTAGCCTCGCGCTGGATGCCATGTGCCGATCGCAAGGCATGAGATCAAAATTTCTAGGAACGGGCCAAGCAGGCATCATGATCGCGGGTCAGGGCATTGCACTGGATGCGGTGCGAGTTGATTTTGCGTCGGGGGCTGTCGAGCAACTCGTCATGGCCCAAGGAAATGACTACGAAATTTTACACATTGAAGGGCAAGGATCACTGCTTAATCCAGCTTCGACGGCAACGTTGCCTCTCCTGCGGGGATCTCAACCGACTCATTTAGTTTTGGTTCATCGTGCCGGACAAACCCACATTCGTAACTATCCAGAGGTGCCGATCCCGCCGCTTCGGAAAGTGGTGGAGCTTTACGAGACGATCGCGACGGCAGCCGGATCGTTTTTTCCGGCCAAAATCGTGGGGATCGCCCTGAATACCGCGCATTTAGGCCATGCTGCTGCGCAGGACGCGATCAAATCTGTCGCCGATGAAACCGGGCTTTCTTGTACAGATTTGTTGAGATTTCCCTCGGGATCTTTGCTAAGATTTGATCGGTGATTTGAATACATAATAAAGAACTGTATCTATCTGTAAGTTTTCTTGAAGGCGAGCACCCTTTGCACTGAATCTTTAGATTTTAAGTGTTGTGCTTTCTTGGTAAAAAAGGCAGTCTAAACATAGGTCCTGAAGGGTGATCCCGAAGGAAAGCTTAAAACTCCATCACGTTTAATTTCTACTTTTTTTGAGGAACTGTTTTATGGAATCCATCCGTCAAGCTACACAGCGCAAATATACGCAACTTGTCAATTGGCTTCATGGTGATAACGATCGTGTCCAGAAAATGTTGAATTCAGTTCGCGAAAGTAATCCGGAACAGGATAAGGCTTGGTGTATTGACAAGCTTTGGACTGATGAAGGGTCTTGGCGTGCAGATTAGGCTCAAACTTGAATTGGACTTTGACGTTAAAAGCTAAAAAAATTAAACCATTCCAGGATTTCCCGTAAATGAATTCTTCCGTTAGCCTGCTTCGCGCTGAATCTTATGATTTGACTGCCCTACGTCAGTCGATCGAAGCCCTGCTTGAACCGCTAGGTGGAATGGAAGCGTTTGTTAAACCGGGCGATCGTGTTCTTTTGAAGCCGAATTTGCTCACGGGAGCACGTCCGACTAAAGAATGTGTCACTAGACCTGAAGTTGTTTACTGTGTTGCTCAGTTGGTGAAGGCGGCGGGTGGGTTGCCATTTTTAGGAGATGGGCCTGCGTTTGGAAGTGCCCAGGGTGTAGCCCAGGCGAATGGATATCTTCCTTTACTGGAAGAACTTCAAGTTCCGATCGTTGAATTCAAGGGTGTACGCTACGAAACTGTTAGCAAGGAGTTTGACCATTTTTTGCTGTCTAAAGAAGTCATGGAAGCTGACGTGGTGATTAATCTGCCTAAAGTTAAGTCCCACGTTCAGCTCACCTTGACCCTGGGCGTTAAGAATTTGTTTGGTTGTGTGCCGGGTAAGATGAAAGCTTGGTGGCACATGGAAGCGGGAAAGGATGCCGATCGCTTTGGGCAGATGCTGGTGGAGACCGCACGGACGATCGCGCCGAATCTAACAATTTTGGATGGAATTGTGGGTCATGAGGGCAATGGGCCGAGCAATGGCGAACCCCGGAAGCTAGGGGTTTTGGCGGCTTCAGCGAATGTCTTTGCGCTCGATCGGGCCGTCGTCGATATTTTGCAGGTGGCACCGGAACGGGTGTTGACAATCGCGGCGGCGCGGAAGTTAGGGCTTTGTCCAGAACTAGAAGAGATTGAGTTCCCTTTAGCGACTCCGAAGGATCTGAGGTTTGACGGTTGGAAGCTGCCGGACAAAATGATGGCGATCGATTTTGGGGCACCGCGCGTGCTGCGATCGACCTTTAAGCATTTGTATATACGGTTTATTAAGGAACCGATCGCGGCTTATTCGACAAGATAAATGTAAATTGGGCGCAACCTCCTCCCAGCACCCAATTGTGGGGAGTTAGAGGTTGAAACGTTTTTTAATTTTGGAATTCGTTTTCGTGGAGATGGTGGCGTTGCTTTCGACTTCGATGCGTCCCATCGATTTTTTGTCATGGAACATACTGAGATTATCGGTATAAGATCCAAAAATCGGCGCTTAGTC
>JANMIS010000577.1:0-3722 GCA_031375925.1 Synechococcales cyanobacterium OTE_70_concoct_197_sub | reverse complement strand
CTCAACGATAACGCCGATATGTCATGACGCCGTTATCCCTTGAAGGAGATTATGTTATAATGAGAGTGACCTGGACCCATGCAGCTTCAACGCCCAAATTTTGTCAGGACCGGAAGGTAGCAGCAATACGGGATGCTTGTGACAGGCGTGAAATCCGGGTCTTCTGCATTTTTAGAAGAGTTTCAAAGAGAGAAACTCTGAATCTAGAAATTGACCCAAAGAATTATGGGCTTTATCCGCGACTTTCTACCGCCACAGCAGAAGTCGATCGCTTGAAGCTTTTGGTTAGATATTTGTCTTCTAGCATATTGCATTGGTCAAGACCTGTGGGATCGCCCATGACCACATGCCATTCGTGCAGCTTGTAGTGGACACAGTCGTTCATAACCAAGGGATCTCGCTCTACGATCGCCTTTGCTTCTTCCATCGAGGCCGCTTCAAATAACAGCATTCCGCCACCTTTCTGTTTCCAATAGCCCGTCTGAGCATGATGGCCGCGATTAATTAAATCTTGAACGAAGGCCAGATGAGCCGGAACGTACTGGTCAAACGTCGGTTTATCGACGATTCCTTCTTCAATTTTGACAAACCAAGGCATGGGCTGATTCCTTAAAAACGATCGGTGAACGAGCAATTTAGATTCTCAGGAGCAGATTTTCCACAGATAGAATCTGCGCGCTATACAGCTTAGAGCTTGTCTGGGGAAAAGGAACAGGGAATTTTCCACAGATTTTTCAGGTGCTTTTTAGCATCGGTATTAGAGATTAAGGTCTATCCCGGTCAGGAACATCCTCCCTTGGGGCGTTCTCTCTTATAATAATACACACTCCAAATCCCCCCGAAATCATGCCGTTGACTGAACCTGGAAGCTACAAAGACACCGTTAATCTTCCCCAAACAAAATTTGACATGCGCGCCAATGCGGTCAAGCGGGAACCTGAGATTCAGGCGATTTGGAGTGAGCAACAGGTTTATGAGACGTTATTTCAGTCGAATCAGGGTGATCCCTTTACCCTTCATGATGGTCCGCCCTATGCCAACGGCTCACTGCACGTTGGCCATGCGCTAAACAAGATTTTGAAGGACATCATTAACAAATATCAGTTGTTAAATGGCCGAAAAGTTCGCTTCGTCCCCGGTTGGGACTGTCACGGACTGCCCATCGAACTTAAAGTTTTACAAACCTTAAAGCAAGAAGAACGCAAAGCCTTGACCCCGATCGCTCTGCGGAAAAAAGCGAAAGAATTTGCATTGCAGGCGATCGATAACCAAAGCACCGATTTTCAACGCTGGGGCATCTGGGCCGACTGGAAAAATCCCTACGTCACCCTCGACCCCGCTTACGAAGCCGCCCAAATTGAAGTCTTTGGGCAGATGTTTTTGAAGGGCTTTATTTATCGTGGGCTGAAGCCTGTTTACTGGAGTCCGAGTTCTCGCACCGCCTTAGCCGAAGCCGAACTCGAATATCCCGAAGGACATATTTCAAACAGCTTATATGCTGCTTTTGAAATGTTAAATCTTTCTCCTGAATTGCAGATGCCGTTTGACTCGTTCTTGGGCGAATTAGGTGTGGCGATTTGGACGACGACACCTTGGACCTTGCCGGGGAATTTGGCCGTCGCAATCAATCCAGAACTAATTTATTCCGTCGTCGAAGTCGGAGAAAATAATCCTACAAAGTTCAAGTATTTGTTAGTTGCAAAAGATCTGATCGAATCGTTAGAAGCAACGATCGGCACAACGCTAGAACCCAAAGCATCCGCGCTTGGGAAAATGCTAGAACATTGCACTTACCGCCACCCGCTTTTCGATCGCACCTCCGAAATCATCATCGGCGGCGACTACATTACAACAGAGGCGGGCACAGGACTGGTTCACACGGCTCCTGGCCATGGTCAAGAAGACTACATCGTCGGCAAAAAGTACAATTTACCGATTCTTGCGCCTGTGGATGATGGCGGATTGCTGACGGCGGAAGCAGGGAAATTTGAAGGATTGAATGTCCTCAAAGATGCCAATCCAGCCATCATTGCCGCCATGCAGGAAGCGGGGTGTTTGATCAAAGAAGAACCTTATCAACACAAATATCCCTACGACTGGCGCACGAAAAAACCCGTGATTTTCCGAGCGACGGAGCAGTGGTTTGCCTCGGTTGCAGGCTTTCGGGATGAGGCTTTGGCGGCGATCGACACCGTGACATGGATTCCCGCACAAGGTAAAAACCGCATCACGCCGATGGTCGCTGATCGATCGGACTGGTGTATTTCCCGTCAACGGACTTGGGGCGTTCCGATTCCTGTGTTTTACAACGAAGCCACGAATGAACCGTTAATCACAGCAGAAACCATTGCACACATCAAAGCGATCGTTTCTGAACATGGCACCGATGCTTGGTGGGAAATGTCGATTGAGCAACTTCTTCCCGAGAAATATCACAACGACGGCAACACCTATCGTCAAGGATTTGACACTATGGATGTGTGGTTTGACTCGGGATCTTCCTGGGCGTCCGTCCTTCAGCAACGCGGCTTGCCCTACCCTGCCGACCTTTACCTCGAAGGCTCCGACCAACATCGCGGCTGGTTCCAATCCAGTCTCCTCACCAGCGTCGCGGTCAATGGTCATGCACCTTACAAAACAGTGCTGACCCATGGGTTTACCGTGGATGAGAAAGGCATCAAGATGAGTAAGTCGATCGGCAACGTCGTAGAACCCTCGATCGTCATTGTCGGCGGCAAAAACCAAAAAGAAGAACCGCCCTACGGAGCCGATGTTTTACGTCTATGGGTCTCATCTGTGGACTATTCTAACGATGTGCCCCTGGGCAAGAACATGCTCAAGCAACTCAATGATGCACGCGGTAAAGTTCGCAATACGGCTCGGTTTTTATTAGGCAATCTGCACGACTTTGACCCTGCTAAAGATGCAGTGCCTCATGAGCAGCTTCCAGAACTCGATCGCTACATGCTACACCGAATGACAGAAGTGTTTGCTGAAGTGACTGATGCCTTTGAAAGCTATCAATTCTTCCGATTTTTCCAGGCAGTCCAAAACTTTTGCGTTGTGGATTTGTCTAACTTTTACCTAGACATTGCAAAAGATCGTCTGTATATCGATAAACTTGATGGATTCCGCCGTCGCAGTTGCCAAACGGTTCTGTCGATCGCTCTTGAAAATTTAGCCCGATCGATCGCCCCAGTTCTGTCGCACCTCGCTGAAGATATTTGGCAATTCCTCCCCTATTCAACACCCTACAAATCAGTGTTTGAATCGGGCTGGATGAAGCTAGAGGCAAGCTGGGTACAGCCAGAACTTGCAGAGAAATGGTTAAAACTACGAGACCTGCGAACCGAAACCAATAAAGTTTTGGAACAGGCACGCAGTGGAAAAGAGATTGGATCTTCATTGGAAGCGAAACTTTTAGTTTATGTTAGCGATCCTGATTGGCGATCGATTCTGACAACGCTGAATAGTAACCAAGGTAATCATGTTGATGAACTGCGTTACCTCTTCCTAGCTTCGCAAGTGGAATTAGTGGATTCTGTAGATCTGTTATCAACAGCAAAACACTCGACCATTACTGAGACCTTTGGAATTGCAATGGCAGAAGCAGAAGGCGTGAAATGCGATCGGTGCTGGAACTATTCAACTACTGTAGGCAGTTCTGAATTGCATCCGTTGTTGTGCGATCGATGTGTGGAGGCGGTCTGAATTTTCCTAGG
>JANMIS010000564.1:0-1881 GCA_031375925.1 Synechococcales cyanobacterium OTE_70_concoct_197_sub | reverse complement strand
AAGCTTACCGTTGGCCAAACAAGTCAAGCGGGTGATTGGAATTGAGATGCAAGCGCGATCGATCGAGCAGGCTAAAATCAACGCTGAGAAGAATGGAATTGAGAACACTGAGTATCATGTCGGTAAGGTCGAGGATATCTTGCCAGGACTGATGGGCCTCACTGATGGCAACACCATGATGAGTCCCGATATTGTTCTACTAGATCCACCTCGTCGAGGTTGTGAGCGATCTGTGTTGGATACTTTACTGACGATTCAAGCCGATCGGATTGTCTATATGAGTTGTAACCCCGCTACACTATCGCGAGACCTAAAGATCTTATGCGAGAGTCGCTATCGTCTGACCCGAGTTCAACCTGCCGACTTCTTCCCCCAAACGACCCATGTAGAAGCGGTCGCCTTCTTGGAGCGCATTGCGTAACAGTGTAAATATGCTGTCGAATCCCAAGGAAGATGTGGTTTCAATCGAAACCTTCGAAGAAGCCGTCTATTGCGATTGACCACAATCTCCTGCTTCCGGCTTAACCCGAACTCACGTTAAAGAAGAGAACCCAGTTCGTAGAGGCGGACATGCTCCCGTCAACTGGGCGATTTTAAATACCTTTGCAATTACTTTGGCAAGACGACAGGGTTCTCGAACCGTTCCGCAAGCTCTGCGATCTTGGGCTAACAAGATTCAGAAAGTCTTTGATTTCTTGGTATGAAACCACCCTGCCAACCCCCAATTCTGGGGGAGTAAGAAATTCAGAAAAATTCTCTAGTTCCCCCAGAATTGGGGGTTAGGGGGGCATCCGGAAATCAAACCGCCACAGGCACTTTCGCAAACATCTTCAAAATCCGATCGGCCATCTGAGAGGGTGTCAGATTGTGATCGACTTTTGACTCTTCCGGTGTGGCATGTTCGACCCAGACATCTTCAATGCCAATGCGCGTGATGGGGACGTAGATTTCGGCATCTAAGAGTGATTCGGCGATCGCAGTTCCGAAGCCGCCTGCGCGACAGCCTTCTTCGATCGTCACCACTTTGCCAATCTGTTTCGCTAGAGGATGAATGAGTTCTTCATCCAATGGCTTACAGAATCTAGCATTCACTACAGTTGCTGCAATGCCATGCTCACTCAGGATTTCAGCGGTTTGCATGGCGGGATAGACCATGGATCCGTAGGCACAGATCAAGACATCATCACCCCGACGCAGGATTTCACCCTTGCCGATTTCCAGAGCTTCCCAGCCTTCGTCCATCAACGGCGCGCCATGACCATTGCCACGGGGATACCGCATGGCGATCGGGCCATCATGATTAATTCCTGTCACCATCATGCGTTGCAGTTCTGCCTCATCCTTGGGAGCCATCAGCGTCATATTCGGAATCATCCGCAAGTACGCAATGTCAAATACGCCCTGATGCGTCGGTCCATCCGTCCCCACAATGCCCGCACGATCCATGCAGAAAAACACGGGCAGGTTTTGAATGCAGACATCGTGAATGATCTGGTCAAAAGCCCGCTGTAGGAACGTCGAATAAATCGTCGCCACAGGCCGCATTCCCTGAGTCGCAAGGCCCGCTGCTAAAGTGACGGCGTGCTGCTCGGCAATGCCCACGTCGATGTATTGATCAGGAACTCGTTTTTGGAAGATGTCTAATCCGGTTCCCGTCGCCATGGCTGCTGTGATGCCGATGATGCGCCGATCGTTCTCCGCTAGCTTCGACAACGTTTCCCCAAAGACCTTGGAGTAGCTAGGAGGCTTGGGTTTGCTCGAAGGCGCGGCTTTTCCCGTGGCGAGGTTGAAGGGGTTTTGGGCATGATAGCCGACTTGATCTTTCTCGGCGATTTCGTAGCCTTTGCCCTTGGTAGTGGCCACATGCACGATCACAGGTCC
>JANMIS010000559.1:0-1772 GCA_031375925.1 Synechococcales cyanobacterium OTE_70_concoct_197_sub | reverse complement strand
ATCAAGCGTCAGCTCAAAGCGATCGTTCGACAGTTTTTACCTCGTCTAGAGTCGGGACTCCGAATGGTCATTCTCGTCCGTTCGGAAGCCCTCACCTATGACTATGGCCAATTTCTGCAAGAATTAGAACAACTGTTAATCAAAGCTGAGGTTCTGCATGGCGATTAATGAAGAGGTCTACTACGAGGGCGGTCCACACAAAGGCGACGTGATCACCAATGTGCTACTCGCATTTACGGTCGTTTGTCTCCCATTGACCATTGGAGCGATCGTCCGCGCGATTTGGTTACGGTATCGGATTACCAACCGTCGCATCACGGTTGAAGGCGGATGGATGGGACGAGAACGATCCGATGTTGTCTATCGCGAGATTGAGAGCGTCGCAACGGTTCCCCGTGGCCTGGGCTTGTGGGGCGATATGGTCTTGACCTTGACCGATGGAAGCCGTCTCGAAATGCGATCGGTCCCCAAGTTCCGCGAACTTCAGGACTATATTAATGAACGCATCGCTGAGAAAAAGCAACCCACCAGCGACAGTAAAAGCGACAGTAAAAAAGTTTCTTCAAAAAAACAAAAGAGTTAGTCCTGTAGGGCTAGTTTTTTTAACGATCGGAACCCTTTCGGTTTGGATCTATGATAGAGAAGATCGTTTGTCAAAATAATCTCTTGTAAATTAGCTTAGTAGGCGGCATGGACTTCGGTATTGGTTTTCTCTCCAACAATGTAATGCTGCGTTTCATAGACTTCTTCTATGGCGTAGTGCCGAGCTACGGGTTGGCGATCGTCGCCTTGACCTTAGCCGCTCGGTTTGTGCTTTGGCCATTGAGTGCTGGGCAAATTCGCAACATGCGCAAAATGAAGGTGTCACAGCCCGTCATGCAAAAGCGCATGAAAGAACTCCAGGAACGTTACAAAAACGACCCTGCTAAGCAACAAACCGAAATCAGTGCGCTCTACAAAGAGTTTGGCAATCCATTGGCGGGCTGTTTGCCGCTGGTGGTGCAGATGCCAGTGCTATTTGCCCTATTTGCCACACTGCGGGGATCGCCCTTTTCGGACGTGCCCTACAACATCAGCTTGAACATTCTGCCGCAAGAGCAGATGGCGCTGGTACAGCCTCAAGCTTTCAAGGTGAATGCTCAGAATATTTACCTTGCTGACGGCGTTCACCAGAAAATCGAAGCGATTCTTCCTGCGGGTAACAAAGTTGGCGTTGGCGATAAAGTGGTTGTGGATTTCCAAACCCTGGAAGGCACGCCCTTCACGAAGCTCGCTGCTCAATATCCCGAAAGCGATCTTAAGCCGACTTACAAAGTGATGACTGGGGCCGATCGGGTTTCCATTGCCCCCGATGGAACCATTACCGCGTTGCAGCCCGGCGATGCAACGGTTCAAGCCTTCATTCCTGGACTGGCCTCGAATAAGGGATTTCTATTCATCAAGGCATTGGGTCATGTGGGTGCCAGAGATGCCGATGGCACAATCCACTGGGATACTGTGGCGATGGTCCTGTTTTTTGGGGCTAGCTTATTTGTGAGCCAGCAGTTGACCGGGAAAAGTCCCGTCAACGGCGAACAAACCGAGCAACAGCAGCAACAGGAAACCATCAACAAGTTCACGCCGGTGATTTTTTCAGGGATGTTCTTGTTCTTCCCTCTGCCCGCAGGCGTCCTGATGTATATGGTCATCGGAAACATTTTCCAGACCGTACAGACCTTCGTGCTATCCCGTGAACCGCTGCCTGAGAATCTGCAAAAAATCGTTGATGCAGA
>JANMIS010000525.1:0-4144 GCA_031375925.1 Synechococcales cyanobacterium OTE_70_concoct_197_sub | reverse complement strand
CTCAAGCTCATCTCTGAAATCTCGACCGACCTTGAGCCACTGCTGTGCGATCCCTTACGCCTCAAGCAAATGCTCTTCAATCTCCTGTCCAATGCCCTCAAGTTCACCATCCAAGGCGGTGTCGGTCTTCGCGTCACCCAAAGTGACTATGCCGTTAATTTTACCGTCTGGGACACAGGCATCGGCATTCCCCAAAACCAACTTGACTGCCTCTTCCAACCCTACCAACAGCTCCCCCAAAGTCCCGTCCGTCAAGCTGAAGGGACAGGTTTAGGATTGGCCCTCACCCGGAAGTTTGCTGAATTGCATCAGGGATGCGTCAATGTGGTCTCGACCCCCGACCAAGGATCCCAATTCACGATTGTGATTCCCAGGCGAAGCACTGACCCAAACCTCAGTGATCGGTCGCCCCAGCAGCAGCTTGATGCAACCGATCAAGACGATTCCCTTGCCGAGCCGCCTGCTATCAATCCTTTACGAAGTACGAACGACCAGATTCTACTCGTCGAAGACAATCTTAACAACGCCCAACTGATCACGGCCTATTTGCAGAAGCAGGGCTACCAAGTTTCATGGGCCAAAAATCACACCGAACTCTGGACCACGCTACTCCAATCAGTCCCCAAGATCATCCTTATGGACATTCATCTACCAGATGTGAATGGCTTTACCCTGATGGAGCAACTCCGCGCAGATCCTCGCTACCATCGGATTCCTATTATTGCCCAAACGGCTCTCGCCATGAGCGGCGATCGACAAGCTTGTCTCCAAGCGGGAGCCACCGATTACATTACAAAACCCCTCGATCTGCAACAGCTGATAAGAATGATGAAGCAATATAGTGAAGCTAGCGCTTAGCAATCTAGGTCTTTAGCAATCTAGGCCGATCGCATTTGTTGAATTTTTTCAACTGGAAGCTATGTCAAACGAGCGATTGGTTTTAGTCATCGATCGTCTTCAATTCGAAAAACAGATCGAAAATACAATCATCTACTGTACTAATTCGTGACTGCAACGCATCCAAAAACTCATGCAATCCGCTTTCAATCACCTCATCAATCATCAAATAATCCAAATCCGATCGTAACTTTCCAAGATATCGCTCCGCCGGATTGCACCAAGTTCCTTTGGGTGTTCCTGTAATCCGTTGTAGCGATCGTTCTGCTTGGTGAATACAAAAACGAATCGATCGAGGGAAGGCCGGATCAAGCAGCAAAAACTTGGCTACCGCTGTCGGATTAATGCGCTGTAAATCCTGCTTTCGATACATCTCATAGGCACTGGCCGATCGCAGCAATGCCGCCCATTGCAGTTCATCCAGCATGCTGCCAATATCCCTCGCTGAAGGTAGCAAAATAAAATATTTCACATCCAAAATCCGCGTTGTCTTATCCGCCCGCTCTAAAAAGCGCCCCATCTGCCCAAAATGCCACCCTTCATTATGGGTCATGGTCACACTGGCAATTCCCACGTACAAATGACTCTCATCTTTTACCCGTTGAAAGAAACTAGGCCAATTGAGCACTTGGGTTGATTTAGAGGCGTCTTGCACAAAATGATAAAACGAATTGACCTGCTCCCATATTTCCGAAGAGATAATCTCCCTCACCGATCGGGCATTCTCCCTTGCACTATTTAAACAAGATAGGATTGAATTAGGGTACTCCTCATCAAAGGTCAAAAAACGAATGACATTCTCGGGTGTAACTTTGCCGTAGCGCTCAAAAAATAAGTCCCGATCGCCCGAGGTCATAATCAATGGCTCCCACTGCTGAACCATTCCAGTTGGCATATCCAGCGACATATTAAAATTCACATCACTAAACCGAGCAATATTTTCTGCCCGTTCAATGTAACGATTGAGCCAATAAATAGAATTAGCAACGCGACTCAGCATGGTAAAAAAGTAATAATGTGTTCAAAGAGAAAATCAACCAAAGCACTTGTAAATCATTCGCAAAGCATTCATAAATGATTCACAAATCATTTATGAATCATTCGCAAATTACCCAAGTATCTTTACTTCCACCCCCTTGAGATGAATTGACCACCAGGCAACCTTTCTTTAAGGCTACGCGGGTCAATCCACCGGGATTGACAAAGATATCCTTCCCATACAAAATGTAAGGCCGTAAATCCACATGACACCCCTGAAACTCGTCGTCAATCAAGGTCGGAACTCGCGACAAGTTCAACGTCGGTTGGGCAATGTAATTGCGAGGGTTTTCTTTGATTTTTAATGCAAACGAGTCCCGCTCTTCTTGAGTGGCATGGGGACCGACCAGCATTCCATAGCCGCCGGATTCATTAGCGGCTTTGACCACTAATGTATCTAGATTTTTCAAGACATGATCCAATTGCTTGGGTTCCCAACAAAGGAACGTTGGCACGTTTGACAAGATCGGTTCCTCATTCAAATAATACCGAATCATTTCCGGCACATAGGCATAGATCACCTTATCATCGGCAACCCCCGTGCCCAGGGCATTTGCCAGCCCCAAACGACCTTGACGATAGACCTCCATCAATCCTGGAACGCCCAACAGCGAATCCGATCGGAATGCTAATGGATCAATAAAATCATCATCAATGCGACGATACAACACATCGACGCGACGCAATCCCTTCGTTGTCCTCATTTGCAAAAAGCCATCGACAACGAGCAAATCGCGACCTTCTACTAATTCCACACCCATTTGCTGAGCTAGGAATGAATGCTCAAAATAAGCTGAGTTATAAATGCCCGGAGAGAGCAATGCTACCGTTGGATCCGTAATATGGTCCGCCACCAAATTGGTCAATGTGTCAAGCAACCGTCCCGGATACTCCTCCACCGGACGAATCGGCATTTTTTCAAACACCTGGGGAAAGGTACTCTTCATCACCCGGCGGTTTTCCAAGACATAGGAAACTCCTGACGGACAGCGTAGATTATCTTCCAAAACAAACCAGTTTCCCTCTCCATCACGCACCAGGTCACTGCCCGTAATGTGGCACCAGATGCCTTTGGGTGGCTTTAGGCCCATACAGACCTCATGGAACCCGCTGGCTGATTTAATTAATTCTGCTGGAATGATCCCATCGTGCAGAATCTTTTGGTCCCCATAGATATCGGCCAAAAACTGGTTTAACGCTTCAATTCGCTGCTTCAGACCGCGATCCAAAAAGGCCCACTCCTTCGCCGACACAATGCGCGGCACAATATCAAACGGGAAAATCTTCTCTGTCCCTTGATTGTCGCTGTACACATTAAACGTCACACCCATCTTAAACAGCGCAGATTGGGCTGCTCGCTGACGCCGTTGTAACTCCGGCATCGTCAGAGACTCCATGCGATCGATTAAGGGTTGAGCTTCCGGTCGAGGCACCCCTCGCGCCAAAAAAAGCTCATCATAAAACTGACCCGGATCATAGTTTGTAAATTTCACAGATTTTCAGCCCAATGAGTGAAGAGCAGCACTAACAACCCCTTTATGAAGGGAAATGATACTCATAGTTAGGGGGAAAAGCTGTTCAAGGAAAACGTTTAGGGGAAAACTTAAACTTTCCTCACGATCGAGACGTTAGAGATTTAAATTATTAAATGGAAAAATAATAATTTATCCCTACTCCCAAATCCGATCGCGGCATTCAGACCCAATAAAAAAGCCTTGATCGCGTGTGAATCGATCAAGGCTTTTTTATTCTTACCGTCAATGGATTACTGTCAATGCCTACCGTAGAGATTGAAAGCGATTGCGGTAGGCAGCGGGGTCAACGCCTTCTCTTATGGTGCTGGGGGTTTGTTGGATTTGGCGGTTGAGTTGGCTGATTCGATCGCTGGTGTTGGGGTGGGTGTTGAGAACTGCGGGGGTTGAGGATTTCGAGGCAAGCAGCTTTTGCATGAAGTTGACCATTTCAACTTGGGCATAGCGGGCACGGGTGAGATTCAGCAAGCCCCTTTGGTCTGCATCGAACTCATCTCGGCGGCTGTGGGGACGACGGAGAGCCAGTTCGACGCCGATTTGGACGGCTTGGCTTTTGTCGAGTCCGGCGACCCCGAGCAAGCCTTGGGCGATCGCGGCCTCGCGCATTTGCTTGATGGAGTGTCTGCCTGTAATGTGGCCCATTTCATGACCAAGGACGCTGGCCAGTTGTGCTTCGT
>JANMIS010000492.1:0-1989 GCA_031375925.1 Synechococcales cyanobacterium OTE_70_concoct_197_sub | reverse complement strand
GTTCCAATCGATCCATCCCGAACACGCGGCTCGCATAATTGAACGTCAACATCCCGAAATTAAGGAAAGTTTGATCAGTTGGCTCCAGCTATCGACCAACGCCGACAACCCTGCCCCACGCGGAGTTCTCGCGACAGTCGGCCGATTTGCAGTTCGAAACTTAGGAGGGCAAGACTCTACCTCCATTATTGATTCCGCTAACTTCATTCGGGTGGGAGCACTCTTATTCGGTTTCTTGCTTACAGGTACCGTCTATCTCTTTGCCTCTCCAAAGAGTGGAACAACCTCGATCGCGAGAATGTTGATGCCATGGTCGAACATCGCTCCAGCCGCTCGCGTTCGAATCATGAGTGTTACACCGGGGACGACCAAAATAACTCAAGGCGCTTTTCTACCCATCTCTGTGACAGTACGCGGTATGCACAAGGGTGATCACGTTTTCGTTCGCTATGATTTGGCGGATGGTCAGCTGATTGGTCAGCGCCTCAAGCTAAACGAAGACATTGAGGGGGTAAACTATCGATTGGATTTCGGCAAGAGTTTTGGCGGCATCCATCAGCCGTTGAAGTACTGGATTGATGCCGGGGATGCAAGCGCGGGGCCATTTGATCTGAGTGTTCAAGTGGTTCCGATTGTTGCCATCGATAGACTGGAATTGGAATATCCGAAGTACACGAAACTAAAGCCACGAACCATCCAGCAGGATGGCTCACTTGAAGCGCCCGAAGGAACTCGCGTTTCACTCTTTGCTCACGCGAACCAACCGATGGCTAAGTCGCGGTTGGAGTTCGATCCCGAGGTTGGCAACGGAGTCTTGCTGGGTTCAAGTCAAGTTGTCGCACTAGAAACGCAAGAGACCCAGTTAAAGGGTGGTTGGTTGCTGCAATTAGACAAGAAACGAACGAACCCAACCCTCTCAACTTATCGCGTCAAAGCCACAAATGCACTGAATGAGTCCAACGGGGATCCAGTCATTTATAAAATCAGAATATTGGGAGACCTACCGCCAACGGTAGCCTTGAAAGACATTCCTGTAACAGTCGTTGTTCCGATAGACGGTTCTCAAGAAATCGAAATCTTCGCTTCCGATCCAGATTTCGGCCTCGTATCCATTTCGGCCTCCGCTAACACGCTGGATGGCAAGCTAGTGTTTGAACAAGAGTGCTTTAACTCGCGCGAGGGTACGACAGCTCAAGTGACAAAGGTCTTTACCTTCTCGCCAGCTGACTACCAGCTTAAGGTTGGCGATGAACTTGAGTTCCGCGCAACGGCTACGGACAACCGCTGCAAGGCTGGTGAAGAAACGCCGGAACCCAATCAAACCAATTCCACAGCAGTTCGGATCAAAATCGTCGCGAACGCTTCCACGGCACCAGGCGCTGAGCAGCCCAAGGCTGATGACAAGAAAGGGAATAAACCCGACAACAAAAAGCCGGAGAATAGCACCAACGCTAACAAACCCAACAAGGCTAACCCACCTTCAAACGACGGCGATAAGCCTGAGACGTCCAAAGAGGATGCTGGCGAAAAGAAGCCAAATCCCAAAGAACAAAATGCGGACAAGCAAAAAGATAGCAAGGGCAACTCTAAAGACGAAAACGAGAAAAAGAACAAGTCCAAGGAAAAAGGTTCTGGGCAAGGAGAGTCAGGCGCGAGTGGCGGCGAGCCTCCTGAATCCGATGATGCAGAACAAGGGGATAGCAGCGGAAACCAAAAAAGTGAAGGCAAGGGGTCGAAATCGAAATCAGCTCAAGGTGCTTCAGACTCTTCGTCTAGCGATTCGCGCGAGGACTCGGACCCAAGCGATCCAACTGATGATAAAGATAGCCAACCATCCAAGGGTTCCACGAGCAATAGCCCATCATCCAAGAGCCAAAAGAAGGATTGGACGAAACCTGAAAACGATGCAGAAGCCTTCGATCGAATAAACGAACTTCGAAAGGAACAGGAGCAAATCGGAGAGAGACAGCCTGGCGAGAAGCAACCTGG
>JANMIS010000487.1:0-1577 GCA_031375925.1 Synechococcales cyanobacterium OTE_70_concoct_197_sub | reverse complement strand
GCTTCCATCGCAATTCCATATCTTAAGTGAAGCATCGCTAAAGCTTACTTGCCGATACAAAAGAGCTTTTCGCCCGTACGCATGACGATGTTGTTGCCAACGATGGCGAACCCGTATTGCGTTGGCCCTGAGAACATGGCGGCCGCATTGCGGCGTTCTTCAGTCGATTCGTTGGTGCCTGCCGCTTTGTCAACAACCAATGCGTTAGGGTCCCAAAGCTCATTCTCGGCGATCAAACGAAATTCTCTTCCGGCGCCTACGACGGTGGTCAAACCATCTTTGCCAAAGAAGTAAACCCGATCGCCGACACCGTACGGTGTTGCCCAATAGGATTGCTTCGTTCGCTCCTTGTAATTCAACTTTCCAGTTTCCATGTCGAAGCAGTAGATGACTCCCATTCGGTTTACCCAATAAGCACACCCTTGATGCACGATCGGGGACGCCCATGACGGTGTTGCCTCGTCTGCTTTCCAAAGGACGGCGGTCGTCCATGTGTCCCCGTTTTTGGAGACTTGCATGAGCGCATTCGATTTCCGTGCCATTTCCGCGCTGCCACCATCACGACCTGCTGACGCGGCAATAAAGAACTTGCCGTTGCCGATGGAGACTGGAGTGCAGCCGGTATTGCCGCCGACGTCGGTGAAGCTCCAAATCAATTTGCCCGTCGCGCACTCATATCCATCAACGGACCCAGCCGAACTGACGACGATTTGCTCAACTCCATCAATCGTATGCGCCGCAGGCGAGGACCAGCTATTTCGAGGAGTCCGGTCTTGTTTCCAAACCTCTTTACCCGAGGCTTTTTCGAGGGCTACCAAGTAACTCGGTCCCTCATCATCAACCAAGATAAACACATGGTCTTTGTTTTGAGCGAGCGAACCGCTCAAGCCAAATTTGTTTTTGAACTTCCCAAACTTGTCTGCAATATTCGATGTCCACAAAACTGGCCCCTTATGGTCGATTGCGATGACATCGCCGCTTTCGAAAAATGCGACAACACGGTCTTTATCAACAACCGGAGTGGGGGCGGCGCGACTCACGTAGACGCTATTTTCAACTGGGTCTGAATTTTTGAATTTATGGTTCCAAAGCTCCGCTCCGCTTTTTGCTGAGTAGCACAAAACATGATAGTCATCTTTTTTGGCGCCAACTGTTGAAGTAACAAAGACCTTGTCGTCCCAACTAACTGGGCTGGATTGCCCGTGGCCAGGTGTTGCTACGCTCCATAGCAATCCCTCTGTCGGCGACCACTTTACAGGCAAATTTTCTATTTTTGCTACCGTAGCACCTTGGCCGAGAAACGCCGGCCATGAAGTGCTCTCGTCAAAATTGGCCAAGAGTACCCACAGCAGCAGCGAAAGATTTGCCATATTTGTCACCATCAAGTTGAAAACGGAGATTACTGAATCCCGGCATTCTAGCGACTCGAGCCCGTTTTCAAGCCCAACATCGCTCAAAAACGATTATCGATGGTTGTGCCGACCTCTAATAAAAAAACATTACAATGAGGGTCATCGTGGTCGTTTCGATTTTCATGAGTTCCTGTTTGCGTTCTGAGTAAAGTGAGTTGTCGATAT
>JANMIS010000592.1:0-1194 GCA_031375925.1 Synechococcales cyanobacterium OTE_70_concoct_197_sub | reverse complement strand
CTTTCGGAAAGACGGATGAGTTTGGCCATCGGGCGGTTGAGAACATCGTGACACCCAATGATTTCCAAGCGACAATTCTAAATCAGTTCGGATTGAAGCACGACGAGACGTTGTACATTCACAGCGGGCAGGAGCAAATCATCACAAACAAGCGACCTGCGAGAGTGGTGAAGGAAATTATCGCTTGAAGATCGTAGAACGGTTGTCATCAACCGTTTCTGGACCTGCGCCTAGCAAATCAAACCATACAATCGTCTAGAACAACTGTTTTAAACGAAACACCTGGCCGGCAGGCCCATCGCCCGCCGCCCCCCCAAGTCGTCGTTTCGGGCGGGTTATCGGATAGTCAGGCCTACGTCTCAATATGGCCTTCAGCGAAAAGTGTTATTTTTTCTCAAATCCTTGGCGTGATTATCGCTGCGGTGCGCCTGAATCAATGAGGTTAAGTTCGGCGATTGTCTCCTATTGAGGCATGCTTAACCTCGACGCCAAAACCACTTTAGCTTACCTATCATGAAAACACGGCGATTGACAATTGAGGGACTAGAAGCCCGGCAATTGATGGCCTATGGAGATTGGGATCGATCTTTTGGGACAGGAGGCTTTGCGGAATTCAGCAGGAACGTTTCGGTGGATTCGAGTGCTGTCGCGGTCAGCGCCGTTCTGGCCCCCTCAAACAAACTCTACCTTTTCGGTGATGGGCTTACAGGAAACGGATACCGCCCCTCCATCGTGCGGTTCAATTCCGACAACACTCTCGATACAAGCTTCGGCGATCGGGGAAAGGCGTTTTTCTTTATGGGCAACGCTTTTGATCGCGTCATCGGGCAAGGGAGTAAATTCCTGGCCATCATTCACATGAACTCAGAAGCGGATAGGATGGTGCGTTTGAATGAGGACGGCACGCTTGACCGCGCCTTCGGTAAGGACGGCTTTCTGCCGGTTTATCCGGAATCCGTCAACTTGGGTGGCGGCGGCAGGCCAAATGGGTCCGTGCTGGACATTCTTCCTGTTGCGAACGGACGCTTTTTGGCCAAAGTACAGCGCGATGCATTCGAGCAACTAGTTCGCTTTTCGGCAGATGGAAAGCTTGACACGACGTTTGGAACCAATGGGTCGTTAGGCGTGGGCGGCATCGCGACAGCAATTGACTCTCAAGGAAGAATTTATGCTACCAAGTTTGTTACGATCTCC
>JANMIS010000591.1:0-2224 GCA_031375925.1 Synechococcales cyanobacterium OTE_70_concoct_197_sub | reverse complement strand
ACATATCCACCCAAGCCACGAGCGAGGCTCTCTGGCATGCGTTCTAACGCATTGCCTCTCGCCTTCATGAAATTCATTCCGGCGAAACCAGGTTGGCCATCAGCACTCTTTTGTTCCTTGGCTACTCCGTCCACGTCAAGGAAGAACAACGCATGGTGGACGGCACCTCGCGCGGTCGGACGCACCTCAATCGCTTTGATCCACTTGTCCTTCGGCAATCCGACAGGAAAGACAAACGACCGGTACAAATCTGGGCCATCCGCAGGAATTTCAAACGGACGATCCATCTGCACAACCAAGTCTGGAGTGCCAAGACTCCAACCATTCGGAAAATGAGGGGCGTTCGGTCTTTTGGTTTTGTCCCCTTCGGGACACCCTGCTTCAATCCAGGCGTTGATTTGCTGTTTCTCTTGATCGCTCAATCGTCGATCGTTCGAAAATTCCAGACCGGTATGAACAGGCTTCCAGGGCGGCATGTAGTTGTCGCGAATAACTGCCTTAATGGTTTCTGCACGTTGCGATACATCCTCGTAGGTGAGCAATGGGAAGGGCCCTGCTTGTCCTGGTCTGTGACAAGTGGAGCAATGGTTGAAGATGATCGATGCGATCGGTTCGGCAAAAGTGATACTCGGCGATGCATCGTTGGAATCCGCCAGGGATTGCGGCGAATACGATGTAATCATCAGGAGAGCAAGCAGGTTTTTTAGTTTGTTCATTTGCAAAGTCTATTTTTCGATTGTGATCTAAGGTCGCTAGTCGTTTGACTTGGGCAACGATTCTAATTCCGCTTCCTGGCCAATTGCTAGAATGCGTTGGTCTGCCGAGATGTGTCCAAGCGGGGTAAACCAATCGTCCGCAAGGGATGGAAAGCCTTTCAAATCGATGGTCCACTCGATTGGTCCAATTTGGGTGGGCTGACGATTCCAAGTGAGAACCACTCGGTGAGCTATGCCGGTTGTTTTATCAGCCCAAAGCTCTATTGCGAAAGGCAACAGCGAATGATTCGGTGTGCATATTTGTTCCTTGCATTCACCACGCACTCGCTCGCACACTACGTCTGCTCGTTCATTGCCTGACGCTAACGCGGTATCTGGGAGCATAGTCAACCTATACTCTTTTGCCATTCGCTTCAGTATCGTCTTGATATGGAGGTATGGAGTTGTTGCGTCTTTCTTGGCAAGCCAATTCCCTAGGATTCGCTCGCTGCCTAGAACAGCTGGTCCGAGCCGAGGTACAACCCAATAATTGCTACCGTCATTCCCGAACCAAACATCCCCCAATACCCAACCTTGGCGATGAACTACAAATCGATCGGCACTGTCAATAAACAACTGGGCCGTGCTAGGCACCGCAGTTTTCGTTAGGGAGTTGGCGACGATTCGAACGGAGTATTCGCGTGCCAACGGCGTTGCTTTTAGGCTTCGTTCGATTGCTGCATACGCACGTTGATTGGGATTGGAAAGCAGCGACCACAGGCCAAATACGAGCAACAATGACGCGGCAATTGCGATGGGTATCCATCTCGCCAACGAACTACGTAAAGTCCTCGAACTGGCTCCAAGTTCGCGAAGGTCAAAATCTGGCGTCGCAAAAAGCGTGTGGATCCTATCTGCATCGCCCTGCGTATCTCGATTCAACGCTTCGTGCAGAAGGCTTTCTATCCACGCATGGTCGAGTTCCTTTTGGCGTTCCGCATCGAGAGTCATGATGAATTCCCCTGAATTGGAATTGATTGGAGCTTTCGATCCATGCAATCGATGAGTTTTTGTTTCGCGCGCATCAATCGCTTCTTAATGGTTTCCAATGCGACCCCAAGCTGTTCACACAATTCGGCTGGCTTAAGATCCTGAGAATATCGCATTTCAATACATTGGCGATCGTGCTCAGGAAGTTTTGAGATGCATTCGCGAAGAGTGTCCAGTTTTTCATAGAGGGTATCGCCGTTGAGACGATGGACCGACTCAAAGCGATTGCTAAGGAACTCAAGGGATTCCGCATCCGAAATCGTGATGCGATTCGGCTTAGAGAATTTTGCCAGCACAATTTTCTGAGCGATACCGCGAAGCCAAGGCCCAAAAGGTCGCGTCGTATCGTAGTCATCGATACGACGCCAAGCCACCAGCATGGTTTCTTGCCAAACATCATCGGCTGCAACTTGGTCGGTTTGGATGGAACGAATGTATGCCAAGAGCATCCGCGAATTCTCCCGAACCAAGATTTCAAA
>JANMIS010000382.1:0-16326 GCA_031375925.1 Synechococcales cyanobacterium OTE_70_concoct_197_sub | reverse complement strand
GCGCTTTTTCTGAACGGCCTGAGAAATTCTCAGAGAACTGTCAATCACATGGGGCCGCAGCCGTTCGGCGTAGGCAAGATACTCTACGATGACTTCCTCTGGATCAAGAGGCGGAAGATTGTAGAGTTTTTCTAGAATGACGTTTTTATTTGCGACGGCATAACGGACTTGATCTTTGAAAGACTCAGTATCCATTAGATCCACAATGCGAATGCCCGATCGCTCGGACTTATCCGCATAGGTCGGACCAATGCCCCGCCCCGTCGTGCCAATTTTCTGATCGCCGCGACTCGCTTCAGCAGCCACATCCAAGATTCGGTGATAGGGCATGGTCACATGCGCCGTCTCCGAAATCATTAGGTTTTTTGAACTGACTCCAAGCCGATCTAATTGATCTAGCTCCTGAATCAAAACCTTAGGATCAATTACCGTACCGCTGCCGATAATGCATTCAGTTTTCGGATATAGGATACCCGATGGAATAAGGTGCAATTTGAAGGTCTGATCCTTGACCACGACGGTGTGCCCAGCGTTCACGCCACCTTGGTAACGAACTACCATGTCTGCTGAGTTACTCAACAGGTCGGTAATCTTACCTTTTCCTTCATCGCCCCACTGGGCACCAATCACTACTACGTTAGCCAAGGGAGTTCTTCAAAAACAATGATAAAGTTTTCAACAGCCTACAATTATCGTCAGCAAGTGGATCACCTGTCAAACTATTCTTTGTGATCTGCACTGCAATCGCGCTTGATTGAGGCTAGTTGATACGGTCCACCTCTATTTTCCCCTCAGATTTATGGATAATTTTCTTCCGATCGCCTACTTTGAAAACCAGTTTGTGCCCTTTAAGGACGCCACCATTTCCATCGCCACCCATGCCCTGCACTACGGGACCGGGGCATTTGGTGGATTGCGTGGGATTCCGGATCCAGCGAACCCTAACCAGATTTTATTGTTTCGTCTCGATCGTCACGCAGCCCGTCTAAGCAACAGCGCGCGTCTCCTCAACTTTGAATTGCCCGCTGACAAAATTTTTGCGACCATCACGGACTTCGTGAAAAAAAATCAGCCTAAAACTTCCTTCTATATTCGGCCCTTTGTCTATACCTCCGGTCTCGGGATCGCCCCCCGTCTACATAGCATCGAAAAAGATTTCTTCGTTTATGGCATTGAACTAGGAGACTATCTTTCCCCGGACGGAGTAAGCTGCCGGATCAGTTCTTGGTGTCGTCAGGAAGATCGAAGCTTACCGCTGCGTGGGAAAATCAGCGGCGCGTACATCACTTCATCGTTGGCTAAAACGGAAGCGGTGGAATCGGGATTTGATGAAGCGATTTTGCTTAATGCCAATGGCAAAGTGAGTGAAGCGTCGGGAATGAATATTTTTATGGTTCGTAATGGGACTATCATTACGCCGGGATTTGAGCAGGATATTTTGGAGGGGATTACCCGAGACAGCATCTTGACGATCGCCCGTAACATGGGCATTCCCGTGGTCGAGCGTCCTATCGATAAATCGGAACTCTTTATTGCCGATGAAGTCTTCTTGAGTGGAACCGCTGCTAAAATCACGCCTGTCAAGCGGATTGAAACCTATCATTTCAAATCCGATCGACCCATCACCGATCGTCTACGTGAGCAAGTCACCGCTATCACCGAAAACCGCGATCCTAACTACAAAGATTGGGTCTTTACGGTTCCGCTCTAATTGAGGATCTCCGCAAATGCCGCACCTCCTTTCCCTGCGCCCCAAACAAATCGCCATTCTTGAAGCCTCTTTGATTGGGCTGTTGTCGGGACTCGCGGCGGTTGTGTTGAAGGTTGGGGTGGGGTGGGTCGGTGGATGGCGACTTGTGGGCGCAGGGATATTGCCGCCGATCGTCGCTTTACCCCTATCAGGTGCGATCGGCGGCGGTCTCGCTGGAATCTTAATTCAACGACTCGCACCCGAAGCCTCTGGTAGCGGCATCCCCCAAGTAAAAGCGGCCCTCGCTTACCTCCCGATGCCCCTCACAGGCCGAGTTGCGCTAGTTAAACTGGTCAGCACCATTTTGTCCTTGGGATCGGGGTTGACCTTGGGACGGCAGGGTCCGACGGTGCAGCTTGGGGCCGCGATCGCCTCTCAAGTCAGCAACTGGTTTCCCACGTCGCCGGATCATCGACGACAGCTTTTAGCGGCGGGGGCAGCGGCGGGACTAGCGGCAGGATTTAATGCACCGATCGCGGGCGTGCTATTTGTCATTGAAGAACTGTTGCAGGATGTTTCGGGATTGACTTTGGGCACAGCCATCATGGCCTCGTTTGTGGGAGCGATGGTCTCGCGGCAGCTAGGCGGGCAGGACTTTACCTTTAGCCCTAGCTCTATGAGCATTGACCCCTACTTTAGGGCGATCGAAATCCCATTTTTTATATTACTGGGCATACTAGCGGCGCTATTGGGCGTGCTATTTATTCGTGGAATCTTGCTGAGCTTGAAGGTTTATAAACGGCTTCACCTTAGCTTACCGGGCAAGATTGCGATCGCTGGCCTGCTTTCTGGATTGCTCGTCGCCCTTCTGCCGGAAGCCCTGCGAGACAATGCTAGTCTGCAAGAAGTTTGGCGCACCAGTGAATTTCCTTGGCATTTGATTTTACTTATTTTTATCGTCAAGTTTGGTTTGACATTAGTGGCCGTTGGGTCTGGGGCACCGGGGGGATTGTTTGCCCCTTCTTTGATTTTGGGTTCTACACTGGGCTATCTCGTTTGCTTTCTAGCCCAAACAATGCATCTTTGGTTTAATTGGCCGATCGGCACAGTCAGTGGATCAGAGTTTGCGGTTACGTTTGCCCTTGCGGGAATGGCGGCTTTCTTTAGTGCGGTGACAAGGGGACCAATGACTGCGATCGTCATTGTATTTGAGATGACGCAGGAATTCTCTGTGGTATTGCCGTTGATGATCTCATCGGTGACCGCTTATCTAGTCGCCGAAGCGGTTTCTAGCGGTTCTGTTTATAAATATCTTTTAGCGTGGAATGGCATTTATTTAAAACCGTCCAAACAGATTGAAAGTCGCCTTGGCAAGCTGACTGCCGCTGACATCATGACGCGGCAATTAGAGACGATTAATAGCAATCTTTCTATTGCCGAAGCCAAGCTCTTTTTTGCCAGATCGGAACACCACGGTTTACCTGTTCTCAACAATGGGAAATTCATTGGCATCATCACCGAATCCGACTTCGCCAAAGTGGATACTTTTGAAGCCAATCTTATTATTAATCCTGACCTAAACAGCGTTGTAGGTAGCATTGCAAGTAATGATCCAGACTCAATCGCTGAAAATTGCGATTTAATCCCATTAGAAACGGCCAAAACCTCTGCCAAGAAGACCATCACTGTCCACGACCTCATGACGCAAAACCCTGTCACCGTCCGGTCTTACGACCCACTACCCCAAGTCATCTACTGGATGAATCGCTATCACATTGGCCATCTTCCAGTACTCGATCGATCGCAACTCGTCGGCATCATTACCCGCGCTGACATCATCCGCGTCGAATCCGAGCATCTCAGCGGCAATGTTCAGACCCACGACCCACGCCTCGCCAAAAACGAAGCCTCCTACACCATTTACCAAACCCGCGATCCGGCTATCGGTCTTGGGCGTATCCTCGTTCCTTTGAGCGATCCCATCACCGCTCTTCCTCTGCTAGAACTCGCAGCCACGATCGCCCACCAGCGCCACTACGAACTCGAATGTCTCATGGTGATCCCCGTTTCGCGATTACGATCGCCCGCCGAAACCACTGTCACTAGCCAAGATCAGCGCCGCCTCCTCCGCAAAACTAATGCCCTGCGCGATCGTCACGGCATTTCTATTCATACTCAGATTCGGGTGTCCCACGATATTAGTAGCGCCATTTTGGAAGTTGTACGCGATCGTCATATTGATTTATTAATTAGCAATTGGAAAGGCGCAACTACTACACCCGATCGAATCTTCGGCGAAGTCGTAGATACTTTAATTCGGCAAGTGCCCTGCGAAGTAATGCTGATCAAATGGGGCACCGAACCCCTGCGCCGCGATCGATGGTTGATTCCGACCGCAGGCGGCCCTAACTCGGCCAAAGCGATCGAATGGCTCCCCGGACTCATGAAACAATCCAAAGCCCCCGAAGCCTTCCTCTGCCACGTCAGCGCCCCAAATGTCGAGCCAGAAGTGAGCATCCAAGCCCTTAACAAAGCCTGTAATCAAGTCCAACTTCGAGTCAGTTGCGTCACCCATCCGATCGCGGTCTGTAATGCCTCCATTTCCAACGCCGTTTTTGACCTTGCCGAACAGAATGACTGCGATGTGATTTTGCTGGGTGCCACTCAAGAGGGTCTTTTAGAGCAAGTCATGAAGGGCAACATCCCAGAAGAAATTGCGCGGCGATCGTCCCAGACCGTTATTTTGGTGCGGGGTTCGTTGTAGGTGATCGCTATCAATAGGTGATTTCGTTTAGAAATGGGAATTCTTAGGCTGCGCCCCCTCCCACTCCTGACTATGCCGAACAAAAAGCCACTTAAGAATTCGTCCCCGAATTCCTCTGGTCAATCAACTGGAAAAAGTGATAAAAAAAACAAGCCTACAAAAAAGGCTGCCAAAAAAGGCAATGCTAAAAAAACTAAAAAACATTCTCCGATCGAGCCATTAGAAACCCCGATCGAACCCCCAACGCTTAAAGAACAACTCGCCGAAAAACGCAAAGCCACCAAAGCCAAACAAGAACTCACTCAGTTCATGACGATCGCAGTCATGATTTCAATTTTTATCGGTGGGATTGCTACGGTTGCGGGTGGCATTAAAGGGACGCTGGGAGGTTTTTTAGGCAGCTTGATTTTACTCAGCTCTTTCAAATACCCAGAGCAGGCATTGTATGGATTTTTGATTTATTTGCCCTTGGGTGGAAGCATTACCTATGCGATCGGCGGCGGCAGTAACCCGATTTTGCAACTTGCTAAGGATGCTTTTTACATTCCCGCTGTCATTGCCGTCTACCAAACCTGCAAAGCTAAAAGTACTCCCTTCATTCTCCCAATCAATCTCAAAGTTCCACTTATGTTGCTGTTGGGATATTGCATTTTGGTGCTGCTGTTTGTGAATGGATCTCAGCAATTTGCCCCGAAAGGTGAAAAGCCTTTTTTGATGGGTGTGTTGGGGTTGAAGGTTTTTCTGGGCTACATTCCTTTGATTCCTTGCGCCTATTATTTACTTAAAACAAAGCGTGATTTTTATTTTCTAATGCGGGTCACAACCACCTTAATTGTTGTTTGTTGTAGTCTCGGATTTTTGCAGTATATGTTCTTAAAAACAGGGCGCTGTCAAGGAACGGTGGGCAGTGGAGCCGAATTGTTTAAGGCCTCGCTAGAGTCGCGATGTCTTGTTGGGGGATCGTTACTGTACAGTCCAGAACAGGGTGTAATTCGGTTACCGGGAACCTTTGTGGCACCTTGGCAATGGGGTTGGTATTTGATTGCGAGTGCCTTTATGAGTTTTGCGACGGCATTCTGCGATCGTAAATGGATTTGGCGGATTATTGGCATGGTGGGAATGGCGTTGACGTTATCCATGGCGGTGCTATCGGGTCAGCGCATTGCTTTAATCATTGTGCCGATCGCTATGATTGCTTTACTCTTCGTCACAGGCCAAGTCGCAAATTTAAAACGTCTTTTGCCTATTGCGATCGGGCTGGGCGTGGTAGGGATGGGAGCTATGGCTGCATTTCCTGACATTGTAAAAGAGCGGGTGGATAGCTTTTCATCTCGTTGGGAAGCTGCACCACCGACTGATTTTATTGCGGATCAGTTTGGATTTGTCGGGGATTTGGCGGGGATCTTTGGGCGGGGACTGGGGCGAGCGACGAATTCGGCTAGAGCATTTGGAGAGACCAAACTGATTGAAACCTATTACCCAAAAGTGCTTTATGAAATCGGTCCGATCGGAGTGTTGCTTTTTTTGGCGCTTGTGACCACTCTAACGATCGCCACCTTCAAAGCATACCGAAAAATTAAAGATAAAAATCTACGAGGTTCGGGGGCTGCATTATGGTTGTTTGTTTTATTTATTAGTTACAACACCTATTACTATCCATTGGATGTTGACCCAGTGGCGGTTTATTACTGGTTTATGGCGGGGGTGATTTTGAAACTACCGGAGTTAGATAAGGAAATCGAACCTGAGACTTAGGTAATTTGTAAGGGGATTCAGAACGATGAACATTCATAGTGGTTTATTTTATGACACGTTTCATTTCAGTTATTATTCCAACCTATGGTCGAGAACAAGCATTGATCGATTCTATTAATGATGTTCTAAAGCAAGATTATCCGGCCTTTGAAGTCATTGTCGTAGACCAAACGGTCAATCATGAACCCGAGACCGATCGCTTTCTCACTCAAATGGCAACCCAGGGCAAAATCAAACTATTTAAACTTGACTGGGCGAGTTTGCCCGGTGCGCGAAACTATGCCGTGCGTCGCGCTCAGGGCGAAGTCTTACTCTTTCTCGATGATGATGTGGAATTACCTGCGGGCTTTCTAGCAGCCCATGCAAAGAACTACGATCGGTCTGAGGTGGGTGGTGTGGCGGGGCGAGTTTTCGATCGAATGAAGCTAGCGGATCATTCTAGTGATTTGGAAATCCAAGATTTGCCACCGGAAGCAATGGACCCCGGTATTGCTTGGTACCACATCAATCTTGTGCATACCGTTAAGCCTCAGCAAGTCCTGAGCGCTAGGGGCTGCAACATGTCTTATCGCCGCAAAATCTTCTTTGAAGAGGGCATCTGGTTTGATGAGCGCTATCGGGGAAGTGCGGTGCGAGAAGAGTCTGATTTTGGGCTGAAAATTCGTAAAACCAACTATTTAATTTGGTATGACCCATCGGCGCATTTGGTTCACTTGGGCGAAGAAACAGGTGGCTGTCACGACATTACGACCAAATCTTTGAAGTATCAAATGACTTTTTATCACAACCATTTCCTGATGGGATTGAAGCATTTAACAGTCAACCAATGTCTGCGCTTTTACAGTCGGCTGTTTGATTGTCATGTGTTGGGTCGTCCACCTTGTCATAAATCTGGTTCGCCTCTAAAGATTGCATCGCGATTGGTTTTCTATATCTTGGGCTTCGGGGATGCGCTGTGGTCGCAAATTAAGGGGCTTTGGGATGATGGGCAATGGTGCAGCGATCGGGATGAACTTTATACAAAAAACCAACCTAAATAACCATGAAAATTCTTATCGTCAGCCATTCCTACATTGTTAAACTCAACTGTGAAAAATTTCGACTTCTTGCACAATTAGATCCCGATTTAGAAGTTACGATCGTCGTCCCTAAAAAGTGGCGTCCCGGCGGCGTAATGAAAGATATCATTCAGTCTGAAGCTTGGCAGGACGGTAACTTTCGCGTGGTACCGATCGCAAACTTTAGCGAAAACAATCAAGGCGCGCTATGTTTTGGGTTGGAGCTAGTGGGATTGCTGCGATCGTTTCGGCCTGACATCATTCAAGTTGAACAAGGCTCAAAATCCTTAGCTTACGCGCAACTCATTACTCTGAATAAGCTGATGGGATTAAAAGCGAAAATGCTATTTTTTACCTGGTGGAATTTGCCCTACAGCTTGAAATTCCCGTTCTCTACCTTGGAAAATTACAATCTTAAAAACACAAGCGGGATTGTTGTTGGGAATAAAGCTGGATTTGAAATATTACGCGATAAGGGCTACGATCGCCCCATGGAAATAATGCCACAACTCGGCGTAGATGAAACCCTATTTAAACCACAAGACTCGACAGTCATCAGAAAAAAGCTTGGGATTTTAGATCATGAATTTGTAGTTGGATTTGTCGGGCGCTTTGTTCATGAAAAGGGATTGCATACACTCTTGAAAGCATCAGCAGAATTGGGCGATCGATCGTTCAAACTCCTGCTTCTCGGTCGAGGTGAACTAAAGGATGAATTGCTGAAGACTGCTCAGGATATTGGATTAGGCGATCGGTTGATTCAACTCGATAGCGTTAAACATGATGAAGTTGCACAATACATCAGTGCAATGAATGCATTGGTTTTACCCTCTGAAACCACTTACGAGTTCAAAACCTTAACCGCGATCGGTTGGAAGGAACAGTTTGGGCATGTATTGATCGAGGCGATGGCAGCGCAGGTTCCGGTTGTGGGTTCGGATTCGGGTGAGATTCCTAATGTGATTGCGGATGCGGGCTTGGTTTTTCCTGAAGGCGATGCAAGCGCATTATGCAACTGCTTGTCACAATTAATCGACGATCGTAATTTCGCAGACAACATCGGACGATCGGGCTACCAACGCTGCATCGCAAACTATACGAACAAGGCACTAGCAAAGAATTTGCTGACATTTTACCGATCGCTTTAATCGTATTTCAACAGAAGATATCTCCTTCCAGATCTAGATTAATATTCACATTAGAATGGAGACCTAAAAACGTAGATTAGGCATTGTCATCAATCTTTGTCTTACGTTCAATAATCTCCTTTAACACCAATGTCACAACAGCCAAAAATGCTAGCACCACAGCCGCAGAATAGGCAGATTCGGTTGCATACTGCTTGTAAGCATCTTCTACAAACAATGGCAAACTTTGTGTCTGCTCACTAATGTTGCCAGAGACCACAGAAACCGCCCCAAACTCACCCATGGCGCGGGCATTCGTCAAAATCAAACCGTAAAGCAAACCCCAGCGAATGTTAGGCAAAGTAACTCGCCAAAAGATTTGCCAATCATTTGCCCCCAGCGTTCTTGCCGCTTCTTCCTCATCAACACCTGCCTCTTCTAGTACCGGAATGACTTCACGGGCAACAAAGGGCATACTCACAAAAATAGTTGCTAAAACCATGCCGGGAAAGGCAAAAATGATCTTGATATTCGCCCCCTCAAATAATCCCCCAAACCAACCGTTGCGTCCATAAAGCAGGACCAACATCAGCCCCGCTACCACGGGTGAAATGGAAAAAGGCAAGTCCAGCACACTCAACAAAAAAGCCCGCCCCGGAAACTTGTTACGAGCGATCGCCCAAGCCGCACACAGACCAAACACAGTATTCAAAGGTACCGCAATCAATGCCAGCAAAACAGTCAGCTTTCCCGCACTCAAAAATGCAGGGCTGGTTAGGTTTGCAAAAAATGGCCCAATTCCTTTACTAAAGGCTTGACTAAACACATTCACCGTCGGGATATACAAGACTAAACTGATATAAACAATCGTAATCCCGATAAATAAAGTGGGTACCCAGCTCTTTTGAGGCGATCGTTTCAGCCCAGACGGGCTTGTCGTGGTAGGTGGACGTTCAAGATTAATCGTCATGTGAAATTTCCCATTGCTTTAAGATTATTATTTTCATTGCCCTAGTCTTTTACCGATGCTAGTCATATCGTTTTCCCCAAGCTTGTAGAAGATTAATCGCCAACAAAATGACCAGCGAAATTAACAACAAAACAACACCAATGACCGTTGCCCCAGAATAGTCATACTGCTCTAATCGTTGAAAGATCAACACCGGAGCAATCAAATCCTTAAAGGGCGTGTTAGAAGCAATGACTACTGTGGAACCATATTCCCCAACAGCACGGGAAAAACCGAGCGCGATGCCCGTTAAAATCGACGGGAGTAACGGCGGCAAAATAACATGCCAGAAGGTTTGCCATTGTGATGCACCAAGACACCAAGCTGCTTCTTCGATTTCGACTTCCAACTCCTGCAAAACGGGCTGCACCGTGCGCACAACAAAGGGCAAGGAAATAAAAACCATTGCAATTCCGACGCCAATGCGGGTAAATGCCAACTTGATTCCAAAGGGTGCCACCAGCGAACCAACCCAGCCATTGTTGCTATATACCGTTGCCAGCGTCAGCCCAGCGACCGACGTGGGCAATGCAAAGGGTAAGTCTACAGAGGCTTCAATAATGCGTTTGAGGGGAAAGTCATAGCGCACTAACGTCCAAGCAATTAAGGTACCAAATAGACCATTCACGATCGCCGCTACCAAGGCAGTGGTAAACGTAACATCGTAGGCAGATAGAGCAATCGGACTCGTTGCAATGCGCCAAAAGTCTGCTGGGTTTTCATTTGCTGCTTTGAAAAACATTGCAGATACGGGCAAAATTAGCATCACGGTCAGATAACCGATCGTAATCCGCCAAGGCCAAGAAAGACTGCTAATCCATTGCCAAGCTTGCTGCCAAATTGGAACCGTCCGTGGAGCCGAAGAAGAAGTCATGGCAATCTAAATTTACTAATACGTTAAGTGGACAATTCATGAAAAGACTATTTTTGGCCGATCGCAGCCTCGATTTTATCAAACGCCCCACCATCTTCAAAAACTTTTTGGGCCTCTTTCCAGCCGCCATACTCACTAATTTTTGCAAGCTGCTTTACAGGGGCAAACTGCTTGGCAATTTCTGGCTCCTTAGCGACATCACCTAGGGGACGGAAACCCACCTTAGCAAACTCTCGCTGTGCTTCTGGTGTGAACAAGAACTTAACAAACGCTTCGGCTGCTTCCTTATTACCGTGTTTTTCTACGTTCTTATCGACCACTGCCACGGGGGTATCGATCGAAATATTGATTTCTGGAATTACAAAGTCAAGTTTCTCACCCTTTTGCTTAGCCAAAATCACCTCATTTTCGTAGTTCACCAGCGCATCCCCTTGACCTTGCTTAGCAAAGGCATCAATTGATTCCCGAGCATCCTTGGCTAAGACTACGACATTTTTAAAAGCCTTACTAACAAATTCGTTTGCCTTCGCCTCATCACCACCCGTTTTTTTAGCATAACTCCACAGGGCGTAGTAGTTCCAGCGGGCACCTCCAGAGGTCTTAGGGTTGGCTGTGACCCACTTAATTCCATCTCGCCCCAGGTCAGCAAAGGTTTTAATACCTTTGGAATTGCCTTCACGGGTAATGATTGCCGCGACGGTTTCACCCACAATTCCGTTATTGGGGGCGCGCGTCGTCCAATCCTCTTTGACTAAACCCGCCTTCACCAGTTTGTTCACATCAGCCCCGATCGCCAAATGCACAACATCCGCCTCTAGCCCATCAACCACGGCACGAGTCTGGGTGCCAGAACCCCCGTAGCTTTGCTTGAAGGTAACCTTCTGGCCCGCGTGATCTTTTTTCCACTGCTCAACAAACTTAGGAATAATCGCGTCATGAGCCGCTTTGGGTACGGCATAGCCCACCAGTGTCAGTTCGATATCTTTATTGCCAGAATTGCTGGACGAACTGCTCGTATTTCCACCGCATGCCGCGATCGAGAGCGTCAAGACTAGGCTCACTAATCCCAATGCCAAAGATCGCCGGACCGAACTAAACGATCGACTCGGTAAGACCATACCGAAATGCTCGATGTGATGCTCGATGTGATGCTTGATGTACTGACGCAAATTCATGCCAAACACTCCTTGCAAATTTTAATCTACGGTAACCTGGTCGAGATACCGTACTTATGATGCTAGAAATCCTACTAGGGTCAGTGCAAAAAAGCAAGAATAAATTTCCTTAATCCCGACTGGAATACCGTGGATTATAGCCAGTATCAAACGGTTATTCCCGGTTACAAGTGGCGACGATCGGAGGGTTCATGATAGATCCATTAGCGACCAGTTCGATCGATCCATCGGGATGTCGGTCAAATCTGCTAGCTTCCAAAATAGGTGCATTCGGGTTAATGGCTTTTACAGGGACGTTTGGGCGGGCGGGCGATCGGACATCACCCCAACCGCGATAGATTTGAAATCGTTCGGAAGGATTTTTTGGAAGGCCACCGCGTCCTGTGATAATAAATCGATTGCGAAGATCAGTGTCGCAGCGGTTAGAAATCATTTGCGTTGCATTATGAAAAGCGGTAGGAAGCGCGTTAAGAACAGCGCTCGGGTCGATCGTTATCGCATTGATTTGAACGGTTCCAGTGCTTCCAGATTCTGAACTCGCGGTGATATCATTGCCGATCGTCAACCTGTCACGAAATTTTAGTCCAAATAACTCTTGTGCTGTAATTTTAATGCTTCCTCCCGTTCCTGAAATAGAACTTGCGATGATGTCACTGTCTCCCAAGCCCACAATCATATTTGAAATAATATTTATATTGCCGCCATTGTTGTTGATAGAGGATGTTCGAATATCGCCAGAGTTTCTAAGCAACAAAAGCGTAGCGTGAATAATAATATTGCCGCCCTGTCCCACCTGTGAAGAGGCTGATATAAATCCTACGTTTGCAATTTCGAGGCGATCGGCCTTCAAGTCTAGGATCCCGGCTGCCCCTAACCCCGTGTTTTCTACCACAATAAACCCCTGGTTCAAGACCTTTAACGATCGGGTCTTAATCACCACATCTCCCGAGTCTCCGGTTGCATTGTCACTACGAAGACTAAACAAACTTTTATAGGGATCTAGGGGTGGCGCGACAGATGCGGAAATGCCAGTTTGATAATTATTGCCTTCTTGCTGTTTAAATCCAATCACATCGATCGATTCAGATGCATTAACCGTAATATCCCCGCCCTTCCCCGGACCAAAGCTAACAGATGAAAGTGCGCCACCTGCAAGAATTGAGAGCTTGCGCGTGTTGATAAGAATATTCCCAGCCATCCCTTTACCGCCTAGCGACGGCGCTGACATAGAACTCGCAAATGCAATGGGAGACAACCCACTGATTAGAATGGTGTCGGCATTCACCATTATGTCACCACTATTGCCCGTTCCGGTGGTGAGTGCGGTCACAATGCCCCCATTTAAAAGAGATAGATTTCGTACATCTAAATCGACTTTTCCACCTTTCCCATTGGCGGCGGCGCTGCTTCCAATAACGCTAAAGATATCACTGAATATTGAGGAGGCCCCGCTGACCGTAACAGTGTTGGCATTGAGCTTCACATCTCCTCCCACCCCTGAACTAAACGATCGGCTTAGAATACTTGCGCCATTTTGTACGGTTATGGAAGGTGCCGTCAGGATAATTGACCCACTATCTCCGCCTAGGGTTTCATTCACAATGCCGCTCACCGTATTAAACACGGGGCCATTCGCGGTGATGGTAACCAAGTCGGGGGCTGTGCCATCTGCCAGGATTCGATCGCTTGCATTAACGATTACATTACCCCCCGTGGCTTGATTTTGAATCCATAGAATTGAGCCGGATGTTAGGTCAACCTGTCGTCCTTGAATTTGAATCGAACCACTATTTATGCCATTAACATCAAGGAGGGATTTGTTAGAAATTCGAACGTCATTACGATCGCCCAGCACATCGCTCAGCATAATGCTAGACCCAATGCTAGAACTCATTTGAGTAATGCCGACGGATGCATTTTTGCCAAGACTGGCCAATTCAATTCGACCGCCTGTTACAACTCCACCCTCAATTATAATATCGCCCCCGACCAATGCCAGTGTCCGATCGGGCAAAACCTTTAACCCAGAGGATGTGCCTGTCAAAACATAGGGTGCGAGCAGGGTGTTCTGAGTTTTCAATCGATTTCCAGATCCTTGAACCTCGATCGCGCTGGGCACAGAACCCATTTGTAATCCGATCGGAACGTTTACACTGAGAAGGTCTGTAGTGGTTTGGGTGAAATCAGTTCTGTCCTTAAATTGAATGCGATCGGCGGTTGTTCCCACAAATGAACCGCTCAAATCTAACGTTGCATTGGGTCCAAAGATAATGCCGTTGGGATTCATCAAAAAAAGATTGGTGGGATTTCCACTTTGGGTAACGCGCAATAAGCCGTCGATCGTAGACCGCTCTAATCCCGTGACGCGACTAAACACAGTGGTAATTTGCGGGCTGTTCGTTAGGTCGAAGGTTGCTGAACGGCCCGTTGGAATGGAAAATGTTTGAAAACTATGAAAGAGGTTATTCCCGGCATTTCGTCCACCTGTAATGGTGGCATTGCTGCCCGTATTGGTTACGACGGTTCCTAAACTACGATCGGGGATAATGCTTTGTGCAAAGCTGGGAAACGCGAAACTGAGCAGGCTGATGAGGGAAAAAGTAACAGACGATCGCGTAGAGCACATGTCTCGTATCTGAAGAGTACCTAGGCATCATACGATACTCGATCCTCTGCCTAGTGCTTTTGGTGAGACTTTGCGTTTTTTAGGGCGATCGGGAGAAATTTTTGTGATGTTGGGTAATACTAATGAGAGAAAATTAGTTTTGGACCTTATCAACTATGTCGGTTTCTTCTTCAATCAGTTTGCAGCATTCAGTTGAGCAGGTTTTGCAATTAGTGGGTGAGGATGCAGGACTAGGGGCGATTGATTTGAGTATGGTGCGAGAGTCGCTGAGGAAGGCAACCGCTCCGACCTTTGAGATTGTGTTTGCAGGGGCGTTTAGCGCGGGAAAGTCGATGTTGATTAATGCATTGTTGGAGCGGGAGTTACTCTACAGTGCGGAAGGTCATGCGACAGGAACTGAGTGCCGGGTTGCCCATGCGGAGTCTGGACAGGAACGGGTGGTGTTGACGTTTTTGTCGGGAGAAGAGATTCAGGAGCAGGTCGGGATTTTATCGGGACGGTTAATTTGATAGAAGCCGGAGGTGTCGATGGCGGCGATTCCAAAGGTGATGGGGGCTTGCGATCGGGTGATTGCAGAGGAAGGCGGTGAGAGTAAGTCCGATCGGGCAAAACAAGCGGCGGCGCTGAAGTATTTGTTGCAAGGTTGGACGGAAAATCAAACGCATATTTCACCGCAGCAGAATCGGACGATGGCGATGGAGGAGTTTAATTTTGCGACTTTGCAGGAGGCTGCAAGCTACGCAAGACGCAGTAGTAATAGTGCTGTACTGAAACGGGTGGAATACTATTGCCATCATGCATTATTAAAAGATGGGAATGTATTGGTAGACACTCCAGGAATTGATGCACCTGTGAAGCGGGATGCAGAATTAACGTATGCGAAAATTGCTGATCCGGATACTGCGGCAGTGGTGTGTGTGTTAAAAACGGCTTCGGCTGGGGATTTGACCACTGAGGAGACGGAGCTACTGGAAAAGACGAAGCACAATCCTGGAATTCGCGATCGGGTGTTTTATGTCTTCAATCGGGTGGATGAGAGTTGGTATAATGGGCAACTGGCCGATCGGTTGTCTCGGTTAATTGCAAGCCAGTTTCGGGATACCTCTCGGGTGTACAAAACAAGTGGTTTATTGGGGTTTTATGGTGGCCAAATCCGAAAAATGGGAATGGCGAATCGATTTGGTTTAGATTCAATTTTTTCGGGGGATTCAACGCCGCAGTTTGTGAATGAGTTCAATCGGTATTGTGCGAGTTCGGGACGGTTGCCGATCGATCGGTTTCGGGTCGATGTTCGCAGTTACGAAAGTCCACAGGAAAATTATGTGCGAATTTTGGCGGCTGAAGGTGAGGCGATCGTGGATCAGTTGCTTGTGGATAGCGGGATTGAGTCATTTCGATCGGGGATTATGCGCTACTTGACTGAAGAAAAGCGTCCGTTGTTGTTAGCGAATGTGGCCACGGATCTGCGTCCGATCGCTCAGGCGTTGCGCAAGTTGTATTTAGAACGATCGGCGGAGTTACGATCGCAGACGACGGATGTGGAGTTACTGAAAGAGCAGGGATTGCAAAAGTTGGGGTTGGGGTTGCAGCAGGTGGGGGAGTCGGTCCGATCTCACATTGCGGATGAGATTAATCAGGTGGTGGGGAGTGGGCGCAATGAACAGTTTGAGGCGCAGTTTCGGCGATTGCAGGGGCAGTTGGTGACGAAGTTGGATGAGTTGGTGGTGGGGTTTTCGGTGGGGTTAGTGCATGAAAGGGCGCAAGGCAGTCATCGACGTAATTCTGTGGTGCCGCTGTTGGGGATTTTGGCGGAGGCGTTTTACTATTTGGCAAATGGGTTGGAGGATACGTTGGTGGATTCGTCGAAGGAATTAGTGGATTCGTTTTTTGATCAGTTGCACGGTCGGATTTCACAACAGTCTTATTATTCGGAGTTACATCGTCTGTTAGGTCATGATGGTGGCGTTGAGGAAATGCTGAATGAGGGACGATCGTTAGCGAGTTTGGCATTGAGTAATGCGGCTCAGGTGGAGTGCGATCGGTATGTGCGGGAATGTGAGAGTTTCTTTGCGGAGGGGACGGCTTCGATGTTTCAATTGCGAGAGACGTTGGCGCAGGCTTGTCGAGGGTTTGATTATTCTAATATGGTGGAGTCTGAGCCTGCGATTCGGCAGTTGTTAAAGATGGATTTTGAGCAGAAGGTTAAAGTTACAGTATTGCGGACGTTCCGCCAGACGATTAATCAAAC
>JANMIS010000361.1:0-3177 GCA_031375925.1 Synechococcales cyanobacterium OTE_70_concoct_197_sub | reverse complement strand
AGGAGTCATGGCACGTATTCGTAGGTCTTGATTAACAGTTTAGATCGAGGGTTCTCGATTGTTGAATCTTGGGCGGGGGCGATCGGTAACGCGGTAACGTAACGGGCTGGGTAACGCGGTAACGTAACGGGTAACAGGGTGGTAACGGGCGTTACGGGGCTTCTTTTTGGGTTGTTACGGCGTTACGTTACGTTACTGGATGACTCAACAAATCAGCCGTTGAAGGTCTTCCCAAATTTCATCGCGATTATCCCTTAGGTAGGTGGATTTTCGATCGTTTTTGGCGCGGTTGATGAAGTCTTGGCGGGTGATGGAGGCTCCGTTGTCTTGGCGGGCGATCGCCCATTGGTAGGCGATGGTGAGGGCTTCGCGTTTTTCGGGGTTGGGTTCTGTGTTGATAAGGGCGATCGTTGGATCCGTAATGTCCATGAAGGATTGGGCGTAGGCGCGGGTGAAAATTTCTTCGGCGGGATGGTGGGAATTCCATTGGTATGTAGACTCGGCGGCGATCGGGAGTTCTCCCCAATGGTTGAGCTTTGGGTTGGATTGGGAGAGTTGGGTGAGGTCTTGGGGAGAGATGGTGGGGATGGGGAGCCAGGTGTGGGAGTCGTGGGAGTAGGCGATCGTTTGGTAACGGGTGAGGAGTGGGTGGTCGGTGGAGATTTTTGGGGCGGCGAAGGCGGCGGTTCCGCCATCGGCAAACTTGAGGTTTTCCCGGCTGGCGAGGGTGTAGTTGCGTAGGGACTTCAAGGCGCTGGCTGATGCACCGGATTCACTGACTGTTGCAAATGGCGTCATCACCCACACGAACCGATCGACCGATTGACGCATTGATGCCTCATGAATCAGGAAGTCTAAGAGCCACACGGAAAATGGGCGGTTATCGTTGGCAAAGAGTGAATCGTCTACCTCCGACATCTTGACGGGTTTAAGTCGTCCCAATGTGGCAGGGAGTTCGTCAACGATGAATAGAATCGGGGCATTCCGGGAACTGGGTAGATTTTGCCAGTGACGAATCATGGCGTAGAGAGTTTGGGCGGCGCGGGTGGGCTGTTGGTCTAGGTCTGGGTTGAAGTGTTGGTCGGAACTTTCCCAATACCAGTGTTCTTTGGGGTCTTGTTTTGGGGTGTAGCTGTAGAGCATTCCGTTGGGGTAGCGCTGTTTGAATTGGCGCATGGCGAGGGTGGTGAGGATGCCTTTTCCGGTGCGGGGTGGGGCTGAAATGTAGGACGATCGGACGGGGTTCACCAGGTCATCGACGGCGGTGAGAATTTTGCAGGTGCCTCCGGCGATTGCGGGTGGAGTGGCGGGTGGCGGGTTGACGGTGGATGATTGTTCGGTTTCCGGTAAGGTTTGCAGTGTTTTGATTTCTTCGAGGAAAGCGGCGATCGATCGGCGTTTTGGCGTTTTGCCTAGGGCTTGGCAGAGTTTTCGGGCGGCGGGGGTGATGTTTTGACCGTCTTGGTATGCCGTTAGGATTTCGCTGGATGCGGCTTCTATGCCGATGATTTCAGCGTAACGGACGAGTTTTTGCTCTTGGAGAACATGGGCGAGGATGCCGACATCCTTGATGTATTCGGCTTCTTTTCCTTTTTGAATGGCGGTATTGGCGGCGTTGTAGAGGAAGTAACCAGCGGCGGCGGCTCCGACGATCGGCATTCCAGAAAATCCCGCAATCCCAAAGCCCACGGCTAAACCCGTCATTAAGGGTAAGGCGGATGAACTGACGACGTTTTTGAGCGCTTCGTCGGCGAGGTCTTCGATTTGGTCGAGTTTTGGGTTGGGGAGGTTGGAATAGCGGTGGAGTAGGCGGGGGACGCGATCGCCTGAAATGTTGGCTAGCATTAGGTTTCCTCTGTTTTTCGGTAGAAGAGCCATTGACCAACGATGATGACCAAAATCAGCATGGCTTCAAAGCTAAAGAGCATGATGCCGAGGTCTCGGGCGTTGTCGCCGTTGAACCAGATGGGATTCATGGATTTCAGCCAGAAGCCGAAAGTTTGCCAGTCTTTCCAGATGGGATAGGTTTTGAGACCGACGATGAGGTCGAAGGTGTAGGCGGCGAGGGCGAGAAGGGCGGCCCATTTGATGAAGAAAAAGGGAATGCGGCTGACTCGTTTGACGGCGCGGCGGGTGTCGGGGTGGGGGTGATCTCGATGGGTGTCGAGTTCTTCGGTGAGGGCGATCGATTCTCGGATGGCGGCTTTCTGAGCTTTGGCATCGAGGGCGATGAGAATCCAGAGGCATTCTAGGATTTGAACGGGTGCCCAGATTAGGATGGTTCCGATCGTGGCGGCTCCGACGGAAAGATGTTCGAGAAGGGGACCGATTAGGGGAATGCCGAAGACCCAGGCGGTTTGGGTGCTGACGCTGGCGAGGAGTAGGGTGTAGGGTTTGATGTTGATAATGGCGATCGTAATAAGTCCGGTGAGAAGCCCGAGAAAGAGAATCCAGAGGGTGGATTTTAGAATCCAGTTATCTTCTACGTCACGGACAGCGCGGGTGTTTCTGAGGTTTTTGAAACGGTTAAAGGTGGTCATGGGTTAGCTCCCGACTTGTGGGCGGTGGGCGGTGGGATAGCGGTTCATCATGGCGGTGATGCGGTTGCGATCGGGTGTGTTGAGCAGGTCGGAGACGATCGCATGTCCTTTTTTGGGGTCTGGGATGAGGATTCCGACGTTTCCGTAGGCGTCGCAGACGGTGGTTCCGACGGGGAGATAGTCGGTGGGATTGGGTTTTGGTTTGAGTTTGGCTTTGTTCCAGCGTTGCCAATATTCGCCGGAGAGGACGCCGACGTTTTGGGTTAGGGGTTGGTAGGTGCTGCTGCCCGGTTTTAGGTAGAAGACGCCTTCGCAGCCTGTGTCGAAGCGATCGTTTGCGAGGGCGATCGATTGTTTTTGGAGGGCGTGGTTTTGTTGTTTGGTTTCGAGTTGTTGTTGGAGTGGGTCGGGGTTGAAGGCTCCGCGATGGATGCCGATGCCCAGTCCGGTGACGATCGCAGCACTGCTGAGAAGGGCGATCGCGGTCCCCGTTACGTTTTCGAGGGCGCGATCGAGCCAGGGGTTCATCATGGGGTTGCCTCTGGAAGCCTGAGTGGGGAAGGGCTGGGGAGGTTTTCCCCGAGGTCGAAAAAACGGATGTCGATCGCACCGATTTTTTGGCGGGCGAGTTGGTAGG